>NZ_VHLC01000140.1:0-18800 GCF_006547355.1 Myxococcus sp. AB036A
CTGCGGCGCGGGCTGGGACGGCGCCTGGGGGGCCGCCTGGGGGCCGCTGAGGGTGTGCACGGCGCGCCGCAGCGACTCCTCCAAGTCGCGGGCCGGCGGGGCCACGACGGACAGCATCTGGTTGGCGCTGCGCGCGTGGCGGCTCTGACTCTCCGCGGCCAGCTTGAGCTGGGTGAGGGCCTCGCTGACCAGCCGGCGGGCGTCCTCCAGCTTCTGCCGGGCCTGGTAGTAGGCCACGTCCACCATGTGCTTCTGGAGCGTCAGGCGCTGTTCCTCGGTGATGCCGGAGAGCTTCTCCGCGCGTCGGAGGTAGTAGAGGCCCTGGTCGACCCGGGCCGGCTCGTCCGACGCGATGCGCGGCCGGGCCAGGCTCTCCAGGACGGGGAACAGGGCCTGGTCCAGCTCGTCCCGGTCGGTGAACTTGCGCGTCAGGAGGGCCGAGACGTCCTGGCCTTCAATGGCGACGGGCGCATAGGCGTCCGCCAGCCGCGGGTCCCCGGTCCGGTAGGGGACCGCGCCCATGGGGGCGTTGCGGCCCTTCATCACCACCAGCTGTCCGTCTTGGAGGGCCAGGGTGAAGGTGCGCGCGTTGAGCTGGGAGAGGAGGAAGACGACCACGCCGCCCAGGCCCAGGATGAGAGTGAAGACGAGGAGCCGCGTGAAGGTACGCCGCGCCCGATAGCCGAATCCCTGTTGTGCCGTTCCGTTCATGTCGCCTGCCCTCCTGACGTACGAGCGCGGGGCCCATTTCCAGCCCCGGCGCTTAACTTGGGGCGCGCCTGCCCGGGGGTATACTCCCACTCCCGAACACACCGATGCACCACACATTCCGCCGCTTGGGGCCCAGCGAGCTGCTGCCCCGCTACATTTTCGCGGAGAGCCTCTTCGCCCGTCGACGGGTCCTGGAAGTCGATGCGGTCGCCTCCACCGGGGGCGAGAGCGCACGCTTCCTCGTGGAGAGAGGCGCGCGCGCGGTCGTGTCGTGCGACAGGGATGTAGCGGCGGTCGAGGCCGCGCAAAAGGCGCACGGCGGTCCCGCCTTGCGCTTCCGGGCCAACGTCTACGACGACTTCGAGTCGGGCAGCTTCGATGTGGTGCTGGTCGCGGACCTGGCGCCGTACGTGAAAGCGCCGGAGCTTTTGGCGGAGCTGGCGCGGCTGGTGACGAAGCAGGGCTTCCTCGTGGGCGGCCTGCGCAACGTCGCGGGGCTCGCGTTGCCCCAGTTGCTGGAGGCCGAGGAGGGCGTGCCGCCCACCTATGGTCAATTGCTGGACGCCCTGTCGGTCCACTTCGCCTCTGTGGAGGTGGCCACGCAGTCCCCGGTGCTGGGCTACCAGCTCGCCTTCGAGCGGGGCGAAGGACTCCAGGTGGACGGCACCCTGGTGAATCACAGCGAGGCCGCCTACTTCCTGGTGGTGGCGGGGCAGGACCCGGCGCGCGTGGTGGACCCGACCTGGGTGCAGCTGCCTCCCGAGCCGCTGGCCTTCACGCGGGGCAAGCTCGATGAAGTGGTGGCGCGCGCGAAGTCCTGGGAGGAGCGCAGCGGCCGGTTGAAGGAGTCGCTGACGAAGCTCCGCGCGGAGCTGACGGACCGGGAGGCGGAGGCGGCGTCGCTGCGGCCCTCCTTGGAGACGGCCCGGGATGAGGTGGCCCGGCTCACCGCGCAGTTGGAGCAGGCGCGGGGGAGTCAGGAGGCACAGCGCGAGCGGGACGACCTGTCCGGGAAGCTGCGGCGCCGCGAGCTGGAGCTCCAGGTGGCGCAGGAGCGGCTGGCCGACGCGGACCGGCGGCTGGCGGCGCAGCGGCTGGAGGTGGAGGCCGCGCAGCGTGCCCAGGCGGACGCGGGCGTGCAGGTGTTGGCGGCCCAGGAGTCGCTGCGGCTGGAGCGTGCTCGTCGTGAGGAGACGGCGGCTTCTCTAGAGGAGGCCCGCGAGCGGCTGACGCAGGCGTATACGCAGGTGCGGGACCTCCAGGAGGAGCAGGCCACGCTGCGCATCGAGCGCGAGCGGGACCGGCTGGCGGCCGAGCGCGCCGGGGAGCAGTCCGAGGACCGTCGGCGTGCCGCGGAGGCCGCGCGCGAGCGGGAGCTGCGCATCGCGGAGCAGTACTCGGCGGCCCTGGCGGCCGTGGAGCACCTGAAGGCCGAGGCGGCTCAGGCGGCGGAGACGTCCCGGGACGCGGGCGCCGCCGTCTCCGTGAAGGATGCGGAGCTGGCGCGTACGGCTCGGGAGCTGGTGGACGCGCGGCAGCGGACGGCCTCGGCGGAGGGAGCTCAGAAGGACGCGGAGTCGCGGCTGGAGTCGCTCCAGGCGGAGGTCCGGGGTCTGGAGACGGAGCTGGCCGCCGCTCGCGAGTCGCAGTCCCGCCTGGGTCAGGAGGTGGAGGCCCTGACGAACGCGGAGGCTTCCGCGCGGGCCACGGCGCAGAAGTGGGAGGAGTCGCTTCATCACGCCTCGCAGCGGTTGGAGGCGCTGGAGGCGGAGCGCGCTCGGACCGAGGAGCGCCTGGGGCAGGCGCTGGAGACGGAGCGGGACGCGCTCCAGTCTCGTCTGACGTCGCTGGAGCGCGAGCTGGAGGACGAGCGGGCTCGGGCGACGGCGTTGGAGCAGCAGGTCCTTGATGAGGTCTCCGCGAAGGGCGAGGTCGAGGCCCGGCGGCAGGAGCTGGCGGAGGAGCGCGCGGCCCTGGTCCGGCGCGTGGTGGAGCTGGAGGCCGAGGCTTCCTCGCACGCTCGTACGGGGCGGCAGTCCTCGGAGCGCGCGGAGGAGCTGGAGTCCGCGCTGCGGACCGCCCGTGAGGAGCTGGAGTCCGCGCACCTGGAATGGCAGGCGTCGGAGGAACAGCTCGGGCGCGTTCGCGGGGAACTGGACTCGGAGCGTGAGGCCCGGGCCGCGGTGGAAGAGGCGCTGCGGCTGGCGCGTGGGAAGCTGGAGGGCGCGGCGCTGCGGCTGACGGACGCCGAGGCCACGCTCTCGCGGACCCGTGAGGCGTTGGACGCGGAGGTTGCTCGGCGCACGGCGCTGGAGAACTCCCTGGCGGAGGTCCGGGCCTCGCTGGACTCCGAACAGGAGGGGCGGGCCCTTGCGTTGGAGGCGCTGCGTGCGCAGCTCGAGGCCGAGCAGGCACGGCGCAGTGACGCGGAGGCGACGCTCGCTGAGACTCAGGCTGGACTGGATGAGGCTCGCCAGTCGCTGACCCAGGTTCGGGACGCGCTTGCTTCCGAAGAGGAGCGGCGCGCTCGGTGGGAAGCGGCGCTCGGGGATGCGCAGGCGCTGCTCCAGGTGGAGGGACAAGAGCGCGCGCGGCTGGAGGTGGCGCTCACCGCGGAGGCGGAGCGACGGGCTCAGGCGGAGGACTCGCTTGTAGGCGTTCAGGCTCGCTTGGACGAGGCGCTGGCGCTGCGCGCGCGGACCGAGGCGGAGCTGGTTTCGGCCCAGGAGGCGCTGGTTCGGCACGAGGCTCGGGGCCAGACGGCGCTCGCTTCCGAGCGTGAGGAGCGTGAGCGGCTGGCCGCGGAGCTCACCGCGATGCGGGAGCGTGCCTTCGGCGCGGACGAGGTCGTCACCCGGCTCCAGGCCGAGGCGGCTTCCGAGCGCGAGGCGCGTGCCCAGGCGCAGGAGGCGCTCGCAGCGGAGCGTGAGGCGCTTGCCCAGGCTCGTGCGGACCTGGACGTCGAACGCCAGGGGCGCGGCGATGGCGAGGCCGAGCTGGCTCGCGTGCAGGGGTTGCTTGGGGTGGAGCAGCAGGCTCGCTCGGAGGCGGAGGCCTCGCTGGCTCAGCTCCGTGCGACGCTCGGGGCGGAACAGCAGTCGCTGGCCGATGCCGAAGCTTCCCTGTCCGAGGCGCGTGCTGCGCTGACTGCGGAACAGCAGACGCGCGCCGAGGTCGAGGCCGTGCTGGCGCAGTCTCGCGAGGCGTTCGCGGCGGAGCAACAGGCTCGCGCCGAGGCCGAGGCGGTGCTGGCGCAGTCTCGCGAGGCGGTCGCGGCGGAACAGCAGGCTCGCGCCGAGACCGAGGCCTTGCTGGCGCAGTCTCGCGAGGCGTTCGCGGTGGAACAGCAGGCTCGCGCCGAGACCGAGGCCTTGCTGGCGCAGTCTCGCGAGGCGTTCGTTGCGGAACAGCAGGCTCGCTCGGAGACCGAGTCCGTTCTCGCACAGGCTCGTGCGGCACTCGAGGCGGAGCAGCAGGCTCGTGCCGAGCTTGAGACGGCCCTGTCGCAGTCGCGTGAGTCGCTGACGGCGGAACAGCAGACGCTTATCGAGCTTGAGACCGCCCTGTCGCGGTCTCGTGAAACG
Source organism: Myxococcus sp. AB036A (assembly GCF_006547355.1). Taxonomy (NCBI): domain Bacteria; kingdom Pseudomonadati; phylum Myxococcota; class Myxococcia; order Myxococcales; family Myxococcaceae; genus Myxococcus; species Myxococcus sp. AB036A. The sequence continues at coordinate 4,296 of NZ_VHLC01000140.1, forward strand.
CTCACGGCGGAGCAGCAGGCTCGCGCGGCCATCGAGTCCGCCCTGTCCCAGGCCCGTGAGGCCCTTGCCGCGGAGCAGCAGGCGCGCGCTCAGGCTGAGTCTGCACTGACGCAGTCGCGTGCGACGCTCGAAGCGGAGCAGCAGACTCGCGCCGATACCGGTGCCGCGCTTGGACAGACTCGCTCGGCACTGGAGTCTGAGCAGCAGGGCCGCGCCGAGGCCGAAGCTGCGTTGGCGCAGGTCCGCGCGGTGCTCGAAGCGGAGCAACGCACGCGAACCGATGCGGAGTCCGCGCTGCAAACGCTGCGCACGGAGGCGTCCGAGCGCGACCAGGCCCGGCAGGAGCGGCTGGCTGCCGCCGAACGTGTCATGGCCGAGCAGGAGCGAGCGCTCGAAACGCAGCGCCTGGCGGCCGAGGCTCGCGAGCAGGAGCTGCGCGATACCGTGACGCGCCTGGAGTCGGAGCGGGCGTGGGCGGAGGACACCGCGAAGGAACAGCGCTCGGCGTTGGAGTCCCGGCTTGCGGAGGCGCTCGCGGCGCAGGAGTCGGATGCGGCGCGTGCGGTCGCGCTGGCTCAGTCCCTGGCGGACCTTGAGTCGGCCCGAAGCGCGGCGGATGCCCAGCTCGCCGAGCGTGCGGGAACCATCGAGGCGCTGGAGGCGCAGGTCGCCCAGCTGCGTGAGCAGGTCGCGGAGCGTGAGGCGGAGGCGGGCCGTGTCAGTGAGGCCGCCACCGAGGCTCGCGAGGCGCTGACCCGGCAGGAAGCCGCCGCGCAGGAGCGACTCTCCGCGGTCGAGCGTGCGCTGGACGACGCGCTTGCTCGGGCGGAGCGGCAGCAGGGCGAAGTCGAAGCGCTGACCGCGGAGCGAGACCGCGAACGGACGGCCTTGGCCGCGGCGCAGCAGGAACTGGCGCATCTGGGCGCCGCGCGGCAGGAGAGCATGCGTCTGGGGGCACAGCTCCAGCGCGCCATGGCGGCCCTGAACGAGCGGGGCATGCACATCGCTCGGCTCGATGCCGAGTTGGTGGATGCGAAGGACCGGCTCGCGGCGCAGCGGGAGAACGCCGAGTTGCTCATGGTGCAACTCGAGACGGCGCGGCGCTTCGCGGGCAAGGCCACTGCGATGGAGAACTCGCTCGAAGCCGAGCGCGCCGCGCTGGAGACGCTGCGGACCGAGCTGGCCCGCGCGACCGAGGCCGCCGCCACGGAGCAGGCGAGGGCGAACGCGCTGGAGGCCCAGCTCACGGACTCCGCCGATGGGCTGGCGCGGGCCCGTAGCGAGCTGGAGGCCCAGCGCGCCGAACTCGAAGGAAAGCTCTCGGACGCCGTCTCGCGTTCTGATGCTCAGCGCGCCGAACTTGAAGCGCAGCTCGCGGAAGCCGTCGCGCGTTCCAACGCCCAGCGCTCCGAACTCGAGGCGCAGCTCGCGGAAGCTGTCTCTCGTTCCGATGCGCTACGTGTGGAGGCGGCGCAGCAGTTCGCGGAGGCTGCTGCTCGCACCGAGGCCGAACGCACCGCGCTGGAGGCCCGGCTGGCGGAAGTCGCGGTCAACGCGGATGCACAGCGCGGCGCGCTGGAGGCTCAGTTGGCGGACGCCGTGGCCAGCTCCGAGGCGCAGCGTGGCGAACTGGAGTCCCGGCTCGCGGAAGTCGCGGCCTCCGCAGAGGCACAGCGCGCCGAGTCGGAGACCCGGCTGGCGGACCTCAACGCTCGGTTCGAGGCACAGCAAGCGGAGCTGGAATCGCGGCTCGCCGAGGCCTCCGCGAATCTCAACGCGCAACTGGCAGAGGCCAGCGACCGCGCGGCCCGGCTCGCCGACACCGCTGACCGTGCCCAAGCCGACAGGGCCACACTGGAAGCCCACGTCGCCGAGCTCACATCCCAGCTCGATGTGCTCCGCGCCGACTTGACCGCCGCCACGGAGCGGGCGGCCACGCTTCAGTCCGCCCAGGAGCGCCTCGCTCGTGCGGACTCCGACCGCGAGCGCCTCCAGTCCGACCTGTCCGTCGCCCGCGCCGCCCGGGTCCGCCTGGAAGGCCGCGTCACCGCCCTGGAAGCCGCGTCCACCGACGCCGTCCGGATCCTCGACGCCGAGCGCGCCGAGCGCACCCGCCTGTCCCAGGCGCTCGAAGTGGCCACGCAGCAGCTCCAGCAGCACGACGGCAGCGCAGCCGGGCAGCTCGCATTGCTCCAGACCGAGCGCTCCCAGCTCGCTGAACAGCTCCGGGGGCTCGAAACCCAGCTCCAGTCCCAGAAGGCCCGGGTGGACGCGCTGGAGGCGGAGCGGACCGAACTCCTGTCCACCGTGGAGTCCCTCAAGGTGTCCTCCCAGCCCGAAGACGTGCTGGAGATGGCCGCGGAGATGGAGCTCCTCCAATCCCTGGTGGAGGACCTCCAGCAGAAGCTCGCGGACCGCGAGGCCGAGCTGGCCGCGGCGCAGCGGCCGGTGTCCCGCGCGGACAGCTTCGCCCTGTTGGACGCGCCCGAGCCGGCTCGGAATGAGCTGGTCCCCCCAGCCGGGACGGAGCAGGGCGCCAAGGCCCCGGCGCGGCGCCCCCGAGGCGCGGTGCCCGCGCTGGACCTACCGCCCCAGAAAATGCCCCCGAAGCCGGACGAGCGCGAATAGCCGCTCGCGACTAGGATTGCGCCCGTGGAAGCTCGCGAGCGCATCTTCAAGTATCAGGGCCTGGGCAATGACTTCGTCGTGCTGGACCGGCGCGGCTCCGGCGAGGACATCGACGCCGCCACGTCGCGGTGGATGTGCGACCGGCGCCTGGGCATCGGCGGGGACGGGGTGCTGGCGCTGCTGCCCTCCGAGCGTGGCATCGCCCGCATGGTCGTGCACAACGCAGACGGCAGCATCGCGGAGATGTGCGGCAACGGCCTGCGCTGCGCGGTGAAGTTCCTGGTGGATGACTCGGGCCGGACGCCAGGCCACATCGACGTGGAGACCGGGGCGGGCGTGCTCACCTGCTACCCCTCGTATGGCGAGGGCGGCGTGGCGGCCGTGGACATCTCCATGGGCCCCGCCCGGCTGGTGGCCCCCAACCTGCCTTCGGGCGCCACGGGGCAGCCCTTTCTGGATGCCTTGGTGCCGGGCCATCCGCCCCTGCGCGCCTACGCGGTGAGCATGGGCAATCCCCACATGGTCCTCCTGGACCAGCCGCTGGAGGATGCCTCGCGCCTGGGGCCCCTGCTGGAGCACCACCCGTCCTTCCCGGACCGCACCAACGTGGAGTTCGTCCGTGTGGACTCGGACGGCCTCACCGTGGTGGTCTGGGAGCGAGGCTGCGGCCTCACCCAGGCCTGTGGGACGGGCGCCTGCGCGTCCGCCGTGGCCGCTGTGCTGGCCAAACGGCTCCCGGCCGATGCCTGGCTGCGCGTCACCCTGCCAGGGGGAGACCTGAGCATCCGCGTCCCCGCCGACCTGTCCGACATCCGCCTCCGTGGACCGGTGGCCTTCGTCTTCGAGGGCGTTGTCGCGATTCCTTCGGGCCGGTAACCTCCCGCGTTCCTCTCGCCCCCAGGTCAGAACGCGCCGTGGCCGGACCCATCCTCGTCGTCGACGACGACAAGTTCTTCCGTCAGCTCGCCAGCGACTTGCTCACGCATAACGGGCATCGCGTGGTGGCCGTGGAGAACGCAACGCTCGCGCTCGAAGAGGCGGCACGTACGTCGTTCGACCTGGTCATCACCGATGTGGTGATGCCAGGCGTGGACGGCTTCGCTCTCACCGCGCGCCTGCGCGAGCGGGACCCCGACCAGGAGGTCATCCTCGTCAGCCAGCGCACCGACATCCGGGGCTCGGAGGTGGCGCTGCGCTCGGGCGCGGCGGACTGTCTCTCCAAGCCGGTGAACGCCAACGACATGCTGCTCGCCGTGGACCGGGCGCTGGAGCGCGCGTCCCTGCGCCGCGAGCGGACGCAGCTTCGTGACGAGAACCTGGAGTTCGCCCGCTTCCACAACCTGCACCAGCGCTGCCTGGAACTCCTGTCCCATCCCGACCTGGAGTGGCTCCAGGAGCGGCTCACCTCGGAGCTGGCGGCCATCTGCGACGCGCAGAGCGCCGCGCTGTGGGTGGTGGACGACCGGGGAGACCTGGTGCTGCGGGCCTACCGCGGGCTGCTGGACCGGCAGTTCCTCGCGGAGAAGATGAGCCCGGAAGGGCCACTGTCCGGACGCCTGCGAGAGGCCCAGCCGTGGCTGGCTCGCGACGAGCGCTCGTCGGTGATGTACGTGCCCCTGGTGGCGTCGGGGGAGGTCGTCGGGTTGGCGCAGCTCTCCGACCCGCTGTCGGGGGACTTCCGGCCCGAGCATTCGCGCGATGCTCGCGTGCTGGGTGACTTCGCGGCGGTGGGCCTGAAGAACGGCCGGAAGATGCTCGCGCTCCAGCGCCTGGGCCTGAGAGACCGCGAGACGGCGGCGTACAACCTCAGCTACTTCACCGACTACGCGTCCAAGGAAATCTACAAGGCCCGGCGCTACGGGCGGACGTTCTCCCTGCTGACCTTCTCTATCGACAACCTGCCGCTGGTGCGAGTGCGCCAGGGCGCGGCGGACGCGAAGAAGGCGGTGCGCGGCATCATCAAGGCGCTCAGCAAGATCATCCGCGACTCGGACGTCATCGCGAAGGCGAGCGACCAGGAGTTCTACCTCCTGCTCCCGGAGACGGACTTCTTCGGGGCGCTGATGTTCGTGCGCCGCGCCGTGGCCGCCGTGCGTGAGGAGCCCGAGGCCATGGAGGTGGACCAGCGCCTCCCACTGGCGATGGTGGGCGGGGCCAGCACCTTCCCCAAGGACGGCGAGGACTTCGACGAGCTGGTGCACCGCTGCCGCCGCCGCATGGACGAGCGGCGCGCGTCGTTGCAGCGCCGGCTGATGCTGGACGGGCTGCCCTTCTGGGACGAGGTGGACCTGCTGCTGGGCACGCCGAACAGTCCCCGGCTGCCGGTGGACGAGCGCTCCGAGCCGAGCCGCCGGGGCAAGGTGTCCGACGTCCTCTTCGACGAGCTCCAGGCGGAGATTGCCCGGGAGATGATGCGGGACCCAGGCTCGCGCGGCCTGCTGTACGTGGGCGGGCCGGAGATTCGCACGGACCTGAACATCGCCGCCGGGCTGGAGTCCGCGCCTCCCGATCTGGCGTCGCGCATCTACCTGCTGGGCCGCCGCGTCGACCTGGAGTCACACCCCGCGCTGACGCCCGTGTTCCTGGAAGGCGACGACCGCATCGCGCGGCACGAGTTCATCCTCTGGCTCTCCGAGAACGCGGCCTACGCGCTCATCCAGCGGCGGGGCCACGGAGCGACGTGGGGGTTCCACACCTCGGACACCGCGGTGGTGGACGGGCTCATCTCCAAGCTGCAGGCCGAATACGACCTGCAGCCCTACTGACACGAAGCGGAGCGCCACCGTGGCCCCGGTCCGGAAAATCCTCATCGCCGACCCTGACCTCGAGTCCGTGCGCTCGCTGTCGCGGGCGCTGCGCACCAAGGGCTATCAGGTGCACTACGCGCCGGATGGCTCGCGGGCCCTGGAGGTGGCCGTGCTGCGCCACCCGGACCTCACGCTGTTCGACGAGGCCTGCCGGCTGCTGGACGCGCGCACCTTCATCCAGATTCTGCGCACCAACCCGCGCACCGAGGACATCCCGGTGGTGCTCACCACCGCGAGCTTCGAGTCGGACCGGCTCCGCGGCCTGCGGGACGGCTACCTGCGCAAGCCCTTCAACCTGGACGAGGTGCTCAGCCGCATCGAGCACATCTTCCGGCGCAGCGAGGCGGCCAAGGACCTCAAGAGCGAGCAGCAGGAAATCGAAGGCTCGCTCAGCCAGCTCAGCATCCCGGACCTGATGCAGTTGTTGGGCATGAACCGGCGCAGCGGCCGGCTGACGCTGGAGCGCGGCAACGACCGGGGTGAGATTTCCGTCGTCGAAGGCCGCCCGGTGAACGCGAAGCTGGGGCGCGTGGAAGGGGAGAAGGCCCTGTTCCGCCTGCTGGCGTGGGTGGACGGGACGTTCACCTTCTCGCCCGGAGGCAACACGGCACGGCCGCGCATCAACCGCGGCATGGATGACGCGCTGCTGGAGGGCATGCGCCAGTCGGACGAGGTGAACCGGCTGATGCCAGGCCTGCCGCCGCGCCACACGCGGCTGATGCTCGCGCCGGACGCGGACCTGCAAGGAGACCAGCATCCGGTGACGCAGCAGGTGGTGGACCTGCTTCGCCAGCCACGCGCCCTGGGCGAGGTGCTGGACCTGGCGCCGGCCACCGACCTGGAGGTGCTCAACGTCCTCACCACGCTCATGCAGCGAGGCGTGGCGAGGGCCGCGGACGGGGACGGCGTGGAGGCTGCGTCCGGTGAGCTGCTGGGCGCGGCGGAGGTACACGCGCTGCGCGGCCGGATTCTCCGCACGCGAGCGCCCGCGAAGGTGGCCACCGCGAAAATCTTCGTGTGCGGCAGTGGCGCGAGCGCGGCCCGGCGGGTCCTCTCCCGCATGCCCGGTATGGAAGCGCTGTCGGCCGAGCCCACCGCGGTGAAGAGCGGTTTCGGCACCCTGGGGCGCCTGGTGCTCAGCGAGGTGCTGCGCCTGGACTTCTGCGTGCTGCCTCCCGCGGAGGCGGCGCGGCCGCTGTGGCGTCCCTTCACGGCGGGCGCCATGGGCGCGCTGCTGATGGATGTGGCCGAGCCCTCCGTGCGGCTCGCGCACTACCTGGCCTGGGAGGTCCGGATGCCGGTGGTGGTGGTGGGCGCGGAGGTCCCGCCGGCGTTGCAGGGGGCTCCCGCGGGGGCCCTGGGCTCGGGGGATGACCTGGCGGACGCGCTGCGCTCGTTGCTGGTCCAGGCGCTCAACCCGGCGCCCACGCTGCCCGGCGTGCCCCAGGTGCAGCGGGCCGCCGCGTCCATCGTGTAGGCAGGGCGCTTCACAGCCGCGCGAGAATCTCCGCCTTCTTCTGCGCATATTCGTCCTGTGTGATGAGCTCGTTGTCGAGCATCGACTGGAGGTCCTTCAGGGCCTTCACCGGGTCCGCAGGGGCCACGGTTCTGGCCTCGGTGAAGCCAGTGGCCGCCGCGACGAGGGCCTGGATGCTCTGGGGGCGCTGCTGATTGACGGGCCCCAGGACGACGAACCGCTGCGGGTCGTTCGGATCGATCTTCACCTTGAGGCGCACGCCGGGCTCCAGGATGAAGGCCTTCCAATCATGCGCCCGGCTGCGGTGCTGCCGCCTGTAGGTGGGGAGGCCCGGCACCTCGAACTCCAGCAGGAAGTCGTAGACGTAACTCTTGTTGATCCGCATCGACGTGCGCTCCATCCGGAGGATGGTGGCCTCGCCGGCGGTCCCGTGCTCGCGAAGGCGCTGCGTCTGCACGTGCGAATAGACGAAGAACCTCGCAGCGCCGAAGCCGACGAGCGCGAAGAGCAGGAAGGGCAACATCGTCAGGACCGCGGTCAGCACCCAGCACCTCGATGCGCGTTCTCAGATACGCGCGAGAATCTGCGCCTTCTTCGCCTCGAACTCTTCCGGGGTGGCGCCCCGACGCTCTGGTGCGGACCCAGCCGCTTCCTCACTCGCGCCTGATACGACGCGCGTCCCCTCTGACGGACCTCCAGGAGCAGCTCGAAGACGGGACGGCGGTTGACGCGCAAGGCCGTGTCGCGCAACTCGAGCACCGTGGCCTCGGCGTCCTCGCCGTGCTTGAGCACCTGCCGCTCCACCGCCGCGTCGCGGGCGAAGCTCCCGACGACCCATGCGGCGTAGGCGAGGATGCCGCCGAAGAGGAGGAAGACGAAGAACTCGGTGGGCGTGGCGGGGAGCAATGCGTCCATCTGGCGGAAACCCTACCATTCTCCCGTGACGCGCTGGCCGGGGCCGTCTTCCCAGCAGCCAGCGCATGGCCTCCGGCAGCCGCCGTTGCAAGTCCCGCTCGTGGTCAGCGTAGCCGCCCCGTCCAGGGCCCCTTGCGGGCGCGGTACGTGCGTTCGATGTATGGCTTCAGTGTTTCAATGACGAAGCCCACGAAGGGCTCGGCCCGGGCCGCCACGTTGCTTCGGGGCTCGTCCCACGGAGGTTGGTGCACCAAGTATCGAAGCGCGCGGACTCGGGATGGGCGAACACGTTCTGCAAGTCCTGCATGGAAAGGACCTGTCAGGTGAGGCGTCATACGCATCGGGTGTGAAGATGCGGACAGTGCGTGTGCGCCCCCTCATGCGGGGAAGCGAAGTCTCGGAGGCTGTGGACGTATCCCATGGGGTCGGAGGTTGGCGGCCGCGGAGGAGGACAGGTCGCGGCCCGGCACCAGCCACTTCACCCAACTCACGGGATTCTCACGTCGTTTCCTCGGTGGATGAACCCAGCGCTCGGGCTTCTGGAGGTGTAGGCTCAACGGGTATCCCAGGACTCACACGAATACCCATGCAGCAGAAACTCGCCGCAGACATGTCGACCACCGCGGGCCGCGCACAGGCCGGGCAGAGCCCGGTGGCGCTCTCCGTGCCCGCCTTGACGATTGTGTCCCATCCCCAGCCGCAGCGCATTGGCGAGCGGCTGTTGCTGGAGGTGCTTGCGTCCCAGGGGCGCACGGCGGCCCTGTCACGCAACGCGCCGGACTTCTCCCGGCCCGGGGGGCTCATGGCCCTCCCGTTGGGAGACCCATTCCTCAGCCGCAAGCCGGTGGAGTTCGAGCCCGGCCCACGAGGCGGCCTCCGGATGTTGGTGCCGGAGGACGGCACCCAGGTGCGCGTGGCGAACGAGCCCGTCGTGGGCGGCCGGGAGTTCTCTCGCGAGGAGCTGTCCGCTGGAGTGCCGCTGGTGCTGGCCGATCGCGTGGTGCTGTTGCTCCACCTGGCCTCGTCCTTCCGTCAGCCGGGCGTGCTGGACCTGGGCATCGTCGGCCACGGCGAGGGCATCCACCGCGTGCGCGAGGACATCATCCGGGTGGCCGACCTCGCCGTGCCGGTGCTCATCCGAGGCGAGACAGGCACGGGCAAGGAGCTGGTGGCGCGCGCCATCCACGCCAGTGGTCCCCGCCGCGCCGGTCCCTTCGTCAGCGTCAACCTGGGAGCGCTCGCCAAGGAGCTGGTCGCCGCGGAGCTCTTCGGCGCGCAGCGCGGGGCCTATACGGGCGCCAGCCGGGACCGGGAAGGCTTCTTCCGCGCGGCCGAGGGCGGGACGCTCTTCCTCGATGAGGTTGGCGAGGCGCCGCCCGAGGTGCAGGCCGCGCTGCTTCGCGTGCTGGAGACGGGCGAAATCTATCCAGTGGGCGGCCATACGCCGGTGCCTGTCGACGTCCGGCTGGTCTCCGCCACGGACGCGCATCTGGAGGCCCGCATCCAGGATCGCACCTTCAAGGCCCCGCTGCTGCACCGGCTGGCCGGCTTTGAAATCCTGGTGCCTCCGCTGCGCGAGCGCCGCGAGGACGTGGGCCTGCTCTTCCTCCACTTCGCTCGCCAGGAACTGGAGGCCATGGGGGAGGGCGGTCAACTGACGTCCTCGGACCCGCGTGCCGAGCCCTGGCTGCCCGCGGCCCTGGCCGTCCAGTTGGTGCGCCACGCGTGGTCCGGCAACATCCGCCAGTTGCGCAACGTCACCCGTCAGCTCGTCATTGGCAGCCGGGGCATGCCGGGGCTGCGCGCCGATGCACGGCTGGAGCAGGTGCTGGACGCGGACGCGCAGCCGGTCCCCGGGCGTCCGTTGACCGCGCGCACGGGTGAGGAGGGGGGCGACGGAGCGAAGGCACCGCGACGCAAGCCCGCGGACGTGGGCGAGCAGGAGTTGCTGGAGGCCCTTCGCGCCTGCTCCTGGGACCTCAAGGCCACCGCGGACTGGCTGGGCATTCCCCGGCCGTCCGTCTACGTCCTCATCGACAAGAGCTCGCTCCTGCGCACCGCGCGCGACTTGAGCCCCGAGGAAATCACGCGCTGCTTCCATGAGTGCGAGGGCGACCTCGACCAGATGGTGCAGCGGCTGGAGGTCTCCAAGCGCGCGCTCCAGCGGCGGGTCCGGGAGCTGGGCCTCAGTGGTGGGTAGTGTTGGCTGACGCGTCAACCCGGACCTGATGGGTTCGGTTGACGCGTCCATTTGCCTTTTCGGGGTGGCTCGGGTGTCGATTGTCGAGGGGCCGCGCGCCATGCCTGGCTGGTACGGTGCCTGCAACTCACAGCCCGCAGCAATCCTTCTCATTGCCCCATTGGGGGTACGGGAGCCGCGCCCATGACCGTTGTCACCGTCACCATCAAGAAGTCGGGGGATCTGGTCTACGAGCCCAGCAATCAGGTCGGGCGCGGGTACACAGTCCGTTTCGTGCTCGACCCGGTCAACGGTCCTGCTTGGGCAACGGTGAATCCGCCCACGTGCCTGGTTGACACGAATCCCTTCACCCTGGACCAGACCTCCGCGGCGCCCCCCATCTACGAGGACCCGGTCTCTGAATCGGCCGCGTACAAGCCGTATCTGTTCACGGTGACAGTCCCTCCTTTGCCGGAGAAGCCTCACCTCGGAGGCGAGGCGGAGACGAAGAACGGCAACCTGGACGTGACGACGGATCCGCCGAAGCTCTGAGCCGCCCTGACGTGTCAGGCCAGACCTCATGGGTGGGCTGACGCGTCCAGATGCCGATGAGGCCATGCTCCGCTGGTGAGTCTTCGAGGGCGCTGTGAACCAGACCTGTCTGGTATGGTGTGTGCAAATCACAGCAGTCGGCAGTTCATCACACGCCCCAGCGGGGCACAGGAGCCACGGCCCATGGCCATCGTCACTGTTCTCATCAACAAGTCCGGGAACCTGAGCTACATCCCCAACAACAAGGTTCGGCACGGCGACACGGTCCGTTTCGCCATTGAAATGATTGGCGGCGCATCGGACGTGACGGTGAATCCCCCCGCGTGCCTGGATTCGACGGCGTCGTTCAGCTTGAACAACACCTCTCTGTCCGCCGCCCAGCGCGATGACCCCGTTTCCGACGGGGCCGCGGTCGGCTCGTATCCATTCACAGTGGAAGTCCCCAGCGCGCCCGCGGCGTCGGGCCTGGGAAGCGAGCTGGAGACGAAGAACGGCAACCTGGACGTGACGACGGACCCGCCCAAGGAGTGCTGAGCCACGTCAGGGCGTAGGAGGGCCGGCCAGCGGCTCGCGAGCTGCGCCGAGCCGGCCACTCCATTCGGGTTCCAGGTGAGGGTTGCGGGCCAGTGCTTGCCGCAACGCCTCCTGGCCCTCGATGCGCCAGGCCTGCCGTTGCTCGGAGGAGGCGCGTGTCTCCGCCAGGGCGAGCAGCCCGCCGCCACGAAGCGCCTGGGCCCGCGCCCACCTGGGCCGGTCCGCCAGGACTTCCGCCACGAGCGCGAGCCCCTGGTTCAGCAGCGGCGCGGCGTCCTCGTTCCGCTGTTGACGCCACGCGGCCCAGTCGAGCTGGAATCGCGCGGTGGTCAGCCGGTAGTCATGCCGGCGCGGCTCCAGGGACAGGGCTTGCTGGAAGGCCTGTGACGCGAGCTCGAAGTCCGATTCTTGAGCGGCGCCCCGGTGCGCCAGCCAGCGGGCCTTGAGGGCGCGGGCCTCGCCTGTGTTGCGCCACGTGTGGCCCTGGCGGGGATTCAGCGTGGTGGCCCGCGCCAGGGACTCCTCGGCCTTCGCCAGCTCCGCCCGTGGGTCGCCGCCGGTCTCCAGGCTCCACGTCGCCAGCAGTGTCTGCACGCGGCCAAGGTTGGCCCAGAGGTCGGCGTCCTGGGGCTGGAGCGAGAGCGCCTGACGGTAGGCTTCCACGGCGGCGCGGCCACTCGGTCCTGGATTCTCCCTGCGCGCGGCCTGGAAGGTGGCGTTCAGGGTCCACACCTCGCCCAGGTTGTTGTGGGCGTACACCTGTCTGGGCGCCAGCGTCCGGGCTTCCTCGAAGGCCGCCTGCGCCTGCTGGAGCAGGGGCTCGGGGGCGCCGCCTTCCTCCCAGCGTTGCTCGGCCTGCCACAGCAGCGCCGCGCCCAGCCCGTTGTGGAGCGGGGGGAGCTTCGCGTTGATGCCCAGTCCCTGCCGGAACAGGGCCAGCGCCTGCTCCAGGTCCGCCTCGAAGGGCTCGCCGTGGCTCCAGCGCCAGCGCGCCAATTGCTCGGAGATTTCCGCGCCGCGGAAGCTGGCCACGACGTTGCCGGGATTGAGCGCCAGCGCCTTCGCCAGTGCGTCACGAGCCCGCGTCAAATCTCCCGCGGCGTCGGTGGCGCGTGGATTCGAAGCGCGGCGGCGCAGGGCGTTGCCCAGGTTGATCCACGCGTCGGCCTGGTTCTCCCGCACGCGGATGGCCTCCAGGTACGCGTCAATCGCCTTGCCCTGGTGCTCCAGCGGGTCCACGCCGCGCTCGGCTTCCGCGTCCGCCCACACCTGATAGGTCAGGCCCAGGTTGGCGTGGAAGGCATAGTCGCGCTCCTCGGGGCGCAGGCGCTCGAAGGCCTCGATGGACAGACGGAGCTGCTCGCTCGGGTCCTGCCCGCGCTCCTGGCGGTAGCGGGCCCACAGCCGGTGGGTGATGGCGAGCTCCAGCGCGACACGGTCGCTGGGCGGCGCCAGGGCCAGGGCCTCGCGCGCGGCGCGGATGGACTTCTCCAGCAGCGGCTCGGCGTCCTCGCGTCCCTGGCTGGTGCGCTGCTCCGCGAGCCGGCGGTGCAGGCGGGAGAGGACGACCAGCGAGCGGTGGTGGTCCGGCGCGGCGGTGAGCGCGCGGGTCGCCGCTTCGACGCCGCGCTCATAGTGGGGCAGCACGTTGCCTTCGCCGTACAGCTCCATCACCAGCGCGGCCAGCTCCAGGCGCGCCAGGACGTAGTGGCCCATGGGCTGGCTCTCCGCGGTGGCGACGGCGGCGGCATAGGCGCGGCGGCCCGCGTCCAGGTCCTCCTGTGAGCCGGCCTTGTCGCCCTGGTGCCAGCGCTGCGTGGCCCGCGCCAGCAGCACGTCGCCTTGCAACAGGGGCGCTTCGTAGAACCAGGGCTGCGCGCGGCCCATGGCTTCCAGGTGGGTCAGGGCCTCTTCGTGGCGGCCCTCGTAGAAGGCGAACAGCGCCTTCACATACAGCGGTGGGACGGGGACGTCGGGGCCTTCGGCCTGGCGCAGGTAGGCCAGCGCCGGGTCCCGGTAGTTCTGCTCCAACTCCTTGCGGCGGACCTCGCGCTGCTCCGGGCTGCGGCGCTCCACGTCCAGCAGCAGCCGCTCCTGGTAGAGGTCTCCCAGCACCTGAGCCAACGCCCAGGCCACCCGGGGCTCGCGGTAGCCCTGGGCCCACGCGGCCTCCAGGCGCTTGCGCGCGGCGTCCCGCTCATCCAATACGAGCAACGCGCGGCCCAGGGCGTACTGGCCGGGGCCCAACGCGTGGGGGCCCGCCTCGCGCACCTCGGCCTCCAGCGCGTCCATGCTGGCGCGCAGCTCGCGCCGGTCTTCACGGGTGTCGTGCAGGCGGGACAGGGCGGAGTAGCGCGCGGAGGCCTCGATGCGCTCCACCCGTTCGGTGAAGCGGCGCGTGAGGCGTTCGCGCTCGGCCACCTCGCCGCGGGCGATGCCCGCCTGGATGAGCGCCAGCAACACCACCGTCAGGGCCGCGGAGCCCAGCGTCAGCGCCACCCGGTGCTTGCGGGCCTTGCGGCGCAGGCGGTAGCCCAGTCCCTGTCGCGCGAGGACGGGCTCTCCTTCGAGGAACCGCTCCAGGTCCTCCGCCAGCGCCCGCGCCGAGTCGTAGCGGGCGGGCCGCTGCTTCTCCAGGCACTTGAGGACGATGGCTTCCAGGTCCGACGGAATGTCGGCATCGAGTGCGCGCGGCGGCGCCGGCTCGTCGTGCTGGAGCCGGGTGATGACCTCCGCCTCGGTGGCGCCGGTGAAGGGCGGCCGGCCGGTGAGGAGCGAATAGAGCGTGGCGCCCAGCGCGTAGATGTCCGCGCGCCGGTCCAGGCGGGACACCTCGCCGCGCGCCTGCTCCGGGGCCATGTAGTGCGGGGTGCCCTGCACGGCGTTGGGCGCGGCGCCTTCCTCGCGCCAGTCGCGCGCCAGACCGAAGTCCATGACGAAGGGGGCCAGCCCGCCGTCCTCGGTGCGCTCCACCAGGATGTTGCCGGGCTTGATGTCGCGGTGGATGAGGCCCGCGCCATGGGCGGCGTGTACGCCCTCGGCGGCCTGGCGCAGCACCAGCACCTTCTGCTCCAGCGTGAGCGAGCGCGCCAGCTGTCCCAGCGGCTGGCCGTCCACGAAGCGCATGGCGATGTAGCCCCGGCCGCGCACCTCGCCGACCTCGTACACCTCGCACACCCGCTCGTGTCGGACGCGGGCCTGCGCGCGGGCCTCGGAGAGGAAGCGCCGGGCCAGCTCCGGGTCGTCCCCGCGCACGAACTTCAGCGCCACGTTGCGGCGGAGCATGGGGTCATACGCCAGGAACACCCGGCCCATGCCACCCTGGCCCAGGAAGCGCACGGGCTGGTAGCGGTCCCAGTCCGGCACCGGGAAGGTGGGGCCGTCCGGCTCTACGGCGGGGGGCGGGGACACGC
>NZ_VHLC01000141.1:0-18715 GCF_006547355.1 Myxococcus sp. AB036A
GGCGGGGACGGGGGGACTCTGGCCGAAGCGCCGCGTGACGGCGACGAAGCCACACCGAGCGTGGCCGTGGCACCCACGGCGCCGCAGGACTCCAACGGCGGGCTCCCGCAGCGTCCGGTGCCGGCGGCGGCCTCGCCTTGGAACCAGGTGGTGGGTGGGCCCCAGGACGACGTCGGGACGGGCGTGGCCACGGCTTCCTCTGGAGATGTGGCGGTGGTGGTGTACAGCACGCCGCGCCAGGACGAAGAACGCGAGCCCGTGGAGGGCGAGAAGCTGGCGCTGACGCTTGCGCGCTACGCGGCGGATGGGGCGCCGCACTGGTCGCGTGAGTGGGCGCGCAACCGCTTCTCCGACACGCGCGTGGCGGCGAGCGATGCGGCGACGTTCCTGTCGGGCAATGCGTTCCTCTACTCGGCGGACTTCGGACTGGGGGAGGCGCAGGACGGCTTCCTGGTGAAGTTCGACGCGGCGGGTTCGCCTGTCTGGCAGCACCGCGTGGGACAGAAGGTCTACGCCATCGCCGCGGACGCGCAGGGCGGCGTGCTGGCCGCGGGCGAGGAGTGGGAGGGGGAGTTCATCGAGGACCCCGTGCTCACGCGCTACGCCGCGGATGGCGCCGTGCTGTGGTCGCGGCGCTTCCATGGCGCCAACATGGACACCGCGCTGCACGCGGCGGCGCTGGCGCCTTCGGGACAGTCGATTCTGGCCGGACAGCTCGTGGACGCGCTGGAGGTGGACGGCCAGACGTTCGGCGCGCCCGGTGTGCGCGGCTTCGTGGTGCTGACGTTCGATGCGTCCGGGCGCTTGCTGTGGGGCAAGGAGCTGCCGGGCGTGAAGGGCCGCATCACGTCGGTGACGGTGGCGGCGGATGGCACGCTCGTGGCGGCGGGTGACTTCATCGGTCTGCTGGTGTGGGGGGAGGCGTCGCTCGGCTCCTCCGGGGCCTTCGTGCTGACGGCGGGCGCGGACGGCAGCGCGGGTTGGGTGCGCCAGCCCCTGTGCGGGCCGGTGACCGAGCTGGGCGCGTCCGTCGCGGTGGAGGATGCGGGCGGCGTCGCGGTGACGTGTGGCAGCGTGCTGACGCGCTACGCGGCTTCGGGGGCGTGGCTGGGGGAGCAGACGCTGGAGGCGCAGCCCTGCGCCAGCGGGGTGTGCTCGCTGACCACCGCGGGGGTGGCCTCGGTGCCGGGCCGCGGGCTCGCCGTCACCGGCTGGCAGCGCGACGGGGCGGGCGACACCTGGAATCAGGACGCCTTCCTCAGGCTCGTGGTGCCGTAGCGGCCGGGGCCGCTACAGTGCGCGGCCATGTCCGCTCCTGCCGCAGAGGTCCTTCTCGAGGTGGAGGGTGCCGTCGCCACGCTCACCCTCAACGACACCGCCCGACGCAACGTGATGACGCCCGAGCTGGGAGACGCGCTGTGCGCGCGCGTCGCCGAGCTGAAGGGGCGTGACGATGTCCGGGCGGTGGTGCTCACCGGGGCGGGAGGCGCGTTCTCCGCCGGTGGGGACCTGAAGATGCTGGAGCGGCTGCGCCAGGTGTCCTTCGAGGATGCGCGCGCGTTCATGCTCGGCTTCTACGCGCGTTACCTCAGCGTGCTGGACCTGCCGGTGCCCGTCATCGCGGCGGTGGACGGGCCCGCGATTGGCGCGGGGCTGTGCGTGGCGCTGGCGTGTGACGTGTGCCTCGTGGCCGAGGACTCGAAGCTGGCGCTCAACTTCGTGCAACTGGGCCTGCATCCGGGCATGGGCGCCACGTACCTGGCGCCACACCGCGCGGGGGCACAGGCCGCCGCGGAGCTGCTGCTCACCGGCCGCCGCTTCGATGGCAGGGAAGCGGTGAAGCTGGGACTGGCGCTGGAGGCGGCGCCGGCGGGACAGGTGCTCACTCGCGCCAGGGAACTCGCGGGACGGATTGCCGCGAACGCGCCGCTCGCCGTGCGTGCGCTCAAGCAGCGGCTGGGGCTCGACAGGGCGGAGCTTCAGCGCGCGCTGGAGGAGGAGGCGCGCTTTCAGGCGGAGAGCTACGGCAGCCAGGACCTGGGCGAGGGACTGGCCGCGGCAGCCGCGCGGCGCGCCCCCGTGTTCCAGGGGCGCTGAGTTCTTGCCTCAGTACACGTTGTACTTGCGGCGGAGCGCCTCGTGCTCCTCCGCGTTGCGCGACGGGCGGAGGATGCGCTGCGCGTCGTGCAGGTAGTACCAGTACTCGCTCGGCTTGGGTGTCATCGCGGCCTGGAGCGAGGCCACGGTGGGCGCGCCGATGGGTCCGGGCGGCAGGCCCTTCTTGTGCCGCGTGTTGTACGGGTCCTGCGGGTCCCGCAGGCGCTTGAGGAAGGCGACGCGGTCATTCCACTGCGCCAGCTCGTAGCGCGACGTGGCGTCCACGCCCAGCGGGAATCCCTTGTCCACGCGCTTCCACAGGATGCCGGCGACCAGGGGGCGCTGGTCGGGCAGCGGCTCCTCGCGCTCCAGCATGGAGGCCATCACCACCACCTCGTGCAGCGTGCGACCGCTCTTCGTGATGGCATCGCGGTTGGGCGCGTAGAAGCGCTGCGCGAAGGCGTCCAACTGACGCTGGATGAGCGCCTCCACATCGAACTTGCCCGGAATCACGCCGTAGGTCTCCGGGTAGAGGTAGCCCTCCAGCGTGCCCGTGGAGGGCAGGGGGAAGGGCGCGGTGAAGTTCTTGGGCTTGCTGGCCGCGGCGATGTACGCGCCCGGCTTGATGAAGCCCGCGGCCACGAGCGCGGCGTCCGTGTCGCGCAGGCGCCAGCCTTCGACGACGACGAACGGGACGTCCTCGGGAATGGGGTTGCCTTCCAGCTCCGTGGCCAGCTCGGCCAGCGTCATCGACGCGCTGACCTCATGGCGGCCCGCCTTGGGGGCGAAGTTGCCGCGCCGGTACAGGTGCCAGCGCCACACCCGCGCGTCGCGGATGAGGCCTTGCGATTCGAGCAGCGTGCCCAGGCCGCGCCCGGACGTTCCCTTGGGCACGGTGAACTCCACCACGTCCGCGCCAGGAGGCGCCGCGGCCGTGCGTGCCTGCTGCTCAATCCAGAAGAAGGCGCCCGCGCCGGACGCCACCAGCAGCACGAAGGCTGCACCCAGGACCCAGAGAATCCGCTTCATTCGCGGCGCACGCTATCACCGGATTCGGGCCGTGCCTGGGTTCCGGCATGCAGATGTCACCTCCTGGGCGCCCGGCGGGCCGGCGGTCAGGCGGCCGGTGCCGCCCCGAGCTTCAGGTCCCGGTTCAACCCGGTGTCCCGGCTCACGCGCCAGATTTTTTGATCCAGGTAGTAATGGTGCAGCGCGAAGCCCCAGATGAAGCACTCCATCAGGTTGCGCAGCGTCAGCCCCGCGCCCAGGGGCACCTTCAAGTCGAAGCCGCCGCAGCCCGGGTGCGCGCCGAAGCCGCAGCCCAGACCCCGGTACAGCAGCGTGAAGACGACGCCGCACACCGCGTAGACGATGAAGCGCTGGCTCACCTTCGGCGCCCAGCCGAACGGCGCTGGGTCCACGCCCGCCGCGTGGTAGCGGTTGCGGTGATAGAACCAGACCACGCCGTGGTACTGCACGTTGTGGAACGCCGTCACCGCCACGGCGAACATGATGAAGTCCATGCGTGCCGCGAACGGAGGCCAGAACACCACGGCCGACAGTCCCATCGCCGCGCCCATCATCAGCAGCTTGGGACCATTCACCTTCAGACCCGCCCGGTGTCGCTGCACCTGCCGGCCTGTGTAGAGCACCACCAACGCCAGCACGGTCGCGAAGCAGGCTCCGGCCACCACCGGCTCCCAGGTGGGGGGACCCATCAGGCCCAGCTGCTTGCGCGCGCCCGGATGTGACACCGCGAACGCGACGAAGGGCGCCAGCAGCCCCGTGTACAGCGTCACGCTGTCGAGCCGCCGGTCCAGTGGCAGCGACTCGCCGCTCTTGCGCTGGTACAGCACCATGATGCCGTAGTGCTGCCGCACCACGTGCCAGTAGGCCCAGAGCGCCGCCGCCGTCATGAAGAGGGCGAAGGGCAGCTTCGTGCCCAGCAGCGCCGACAGTCCGAACGACGCCGGGCCCGCCGCGAACCACGCCAGACTACCCAGCAGCAAGCGCCGCCGTGTCTGCCATTCCCGCGCATCCAGATAGGTCCGCGATACCGTGGCGAACAGGTGCGGCCCATCCAGTGCCAGCACCCATGCCCACCACAACAGCAGGCTGCTGACGCCGCCCCAGACATGGAGTCCGACCAGCGCCAGGCTCACCCCGAGGCCGCCCCCCGTCGAAATCAGGTCGTGCCGCCGGTCGACGAGCCAGCCCGCGCGTGCGGGGCCTGGGACTGCGAGAGGGATGGCGCTCATGAGGCCTCCGAGGGACGCCGCGGAGGATATAGGAAGGTGCAGGTAGGTGGTCTGCCCACCTGTCGGCGCCATTCGCCGGGCAGGGGACCGAGGGGGCAAAACCTACTTGAGCGGCGGGTCGCGTACCGCGATTGTCCTCGCCATGGATCAAGGCAGGCGCACCACGGACAGGAAGGCAGTTGGCCTGCTGGTGAAGCTGAAGCATGAGAGCGTGGGGAGCTTCGCGGAGGAGTTCGCCACCAACCTGAGCCCGGGTGGGATGTTCATCCGCTCGCGCACCCCGCAGGCAGTGGGGACCCCCGTCAAGTTCGAGGTGCAGATTGCGGGAGGCGTGCGGGTGCTGCGTGGCTCCGCGCTGGTCCGCTGGGTCCGCGAAGTGGGTGATCCCGCGGGGCCTCCGGGCATGGGGCTGCAGTTCGAGGAGCTGGACACGGCGAGCCGCGCGCTCGTCGAAATGATGTTGATGCGGAAGACCGTCGCGGATTCCAGCGCGCCCGCCGCCCGGCCCCTGCCTGCCATCGCACCGTCCGTGGCGCCCGCGGTTGCGCCGTCCATCG
Source organism: Myxococcus sp. AB036A (assembly GCF_006547355.1). NCBI lineage: Bacteria > Pseudomonadati > Myxococcota > Myxococcia > Myxococcales > Myxococcaceae > Myxococcus > Myxococcus sp. AB036A. The sequence continues at coordinate 4,913 of NZ_VHLC01000141.1, forward strand.
CGCCGTCCGTGGCGCCCGCGATTGCGCCGTCCATCGCGCCCGCCGTCGCGCCCGTGGCGCAGGCCCGTCCCGCGCCTCCGGTCCAGGCCCGTCCCGCGCCCCCTGTGCAGGCGCGCCCCGCCGCCGCGCCCGCGGATGTGGGTGGCATCGCGCTCGACTCCCTGTTCGATGACCTGGAGCCGGAGGGTGGTTCCTCCGCGCCGATTCCGGACGAGCCGCTCGACCTGATTCCGTCGGTGGTGGAGGAGCCGAGGACACCGCCTCCGAGTCGCGTGCCCGTCTCCTATTCGCCGCCGCCTCCGGTGGCCGCGGATGACGTGGACATCCCGCTCGACGAGCTCATCGCGAGCACGCCGCCTCCGCCCGTGGCCGCGCTGGACATCGATGAGCCCCTGCCGGGCTTCGAGTTCGAAATCGAGAGCCCGTCGGGTGAGGCGCCCGTGGCCATGGGCGCGCCGCTCGACGAGCCGCCCATCGAGGTCGGCATCTCCCTGGAGGTCGAGCCGTCGTCCACCCCGACGGGTGGTGGGGCCTTGGAGTTCGAGCTCGACCTGGGTGACTCCGTCGCTGAGCCGCCTCGTGCGCCCGCGGTTCCACCCGTGCGCGTGGCACCTCCGCCGGCGCCGGTCTCCAGTGGCGGCGGCTTCGAGTTCGACCTGGACCTGAGCGATGCGGAGGCCGCACCTCCGCCGCGTGCCCCGGTGGCGCCCAAGGCACCGCCGGCTCCTGTCACATCTCCTGCGGGGAGCGGTGGCATCGAGTTCGATTTCGACCTGGCCGAGGACGTGAGCCCGCCTCCGCCGCCGCGCGCACCGGCGGCGCCACCTCCCGCGCCTGTCTCGGCCGGGGGCGTCTTCGAGTTCGACTTCGCCCTGTCCGAGGACGCGGGGACGGCGCCGCCTCCGCCGCCGCGCGCCCCCTCTCCGGCCAGCACGGGGGGCGGCGGCATCGACTTCGACCTCGACCTGTCCGAGGACGTGGAGGAAGCACCTCCCGTTGTGCCTCCACCGCCGCCGCGCGCGGCGATGGTTCCTCCGCCCGCGCCGGTGCAGCCGCCCATGGCGGCCCGCCCGTTGCCTCCGCCGCCCCCGGCTCCGCCGCCTCCTCCTCAAGGGCTTCCCCAGGTGCGCCGTGAGGCGCCTCGAGCACCGGCGCCAGCGGCGACGCCCTCGGTGCTCGCGCCCGCCGTGGCGAAGGCCGCCGCGCAGGCGCCCGGCCTGGATGAACACGGCCTGCCGAAGACGGTGTTCCTGCCTCCACCGGTGCCGCTCAGCGGCACGGGGCCCGTCATCGGCATCGACCTGGGCACCACGAACTCGTGCGTGGCGTTGCTCTCCAACGGCCGGCCGCTCGTGCTGCGCTCGCGCGAGGGCTACAACACGATTCCCTCCGTCATCTCGCTCAACGCGCAGAACAAGCTGCTGGTCAGCCACCGCGCGAAGAACCAGTTGGTGCTGCGTCCCCAGCACACCATCTACGGCGCGAAGCGGCTCGTTGGCCGTCCCTACGACAGCGCCGTGGTGAACCAGGTCCGCGAGCGCTTCCACTACGACATCGTCCCTGACCCCGCTGGCCGCGCCGCCGTGCGTCTGGCGGACACGGCCCTGTCGCTGGAAGAGGTGCAGGCCCTCATCCTCCGCGAGTGCAAGGAGATGGCGGAGGCCCACCTCAACCAGAAGGTGGAGCGCGCGGTGGTGACGGTGCCCGCGTACTACTCCGAGCCGCAGCGTGAGGCCGTGCGCAAGTCCGGCATCCTCGCGGGCCTCAAGGTGGAGCGCATCCTCAACGAGCCCACATCCGCGGCGCTCGCCTACGGCCTCAACCGCGAGCTCAACAAGAAGGTCCTCGTCTACGACCTGGGCGGCGGTACCTTCGACGCCACGATTCTGAAAATCGAGAAGAACGTCTTCGAGGTGCTCGGCACCGGAGGCGACGTCTTCCTGGGGGGTATCGACTTTGACAACCTCATCGTCGACTACCTGCTGGCGCGCTTCCAGGAGAAGGAAGGCATCACCTTCACGGGGGACGGCATCGCCTTGTCGCGCGTGAGTGACGCGGCCGAGCGTGCGAAGATGGGGCTGTCCGAGCGCAGCACCTTCGAGGTCCACATCCCCATGCTGATGATGGACGACTCGGGCAGGCCGCGTGACTTGCGCGTGGTCCTCAGCCGGCAGGAGCTGGAGAAAATCTGCGAGCCGCTCCTCAGCCGCACCATCGACGTGGTGCGCGACGTGCTCCTGGACGCGAAGCTGAAGGCCGCTGAGGTGGACGACATCATCCTCGTGGGCGGCATGAGCCGCATGCCGCTGGTGCGCGACAAGCTCAAGTCGCTCTTCGGCAAGGGCGCGCAGGCCAGCGTCAACGCGGACGAGGCCGTGGCCCTGGGCGCGGCGCTCTACTCGGGCTCCGTGGACAAGGTGAGCAGCGTGGTGCTCATCGACGTGCTGCCGATGACGGTGGGCGTGGCCATGCCCGGTGGTGCCTTCAAGCGCGTCATCGAGCGCAACAGCCCGCTGCCCGCGCAGCGCTCCTTCGCCATCAACACGACGAAGGACAACGAGGCCTTCCTGGAGTTGTCCATCTTCCAGGGCGAGGACAGCCACATCTCCGCCAACGAGTACCTGGGCACCGTGCGCATCGAAGGTCTGCCCAAGGGGCCCAAGGGCTCGGTGCGCGTGGCGGTGACGCTCAAGCTGGACTCCGAATGCGTGCTGCACGTGGAGGCGCGTGAGTACTCCACGCGCAAGGAAGTGAAGGCCACGCTGGCCACGCGCTACTCGCCGGAGGAACTCCAGAAGCAGCTCCAGGTCAGCAAGGAGTCCGTGAAGGCCGCAGAGGAGCGCCGCGGCGCCGACCTCAAGGAGCGCGCGGGCGGCTTCTGGAGCTTCGTGAAGAAGGCGCTGGGCAGGAAGTAGCGTGTCGCCATGACGGCCACCGCACCCCGGTACATGACGCGCTTCAGGTGCCTCGCGGATGCCTGCGAGGACACCTGCTGCGCGGGGCTCGTCGTCCTCGTCAGCGAGCCGCGCTTGCAGCGCCTGAAGCAAGCGGTGGCGGGCACGCCGGACGCGGAGCGGGTGGAGACCTTCATCCGGCCGGAGCCCGACGCCAGCCCCGGCGACGAGGCCGTCATCGCGAAGCGCGAGGACGGGCACTGCGTGTTCCTGGAGGCGCGGAAGACGTGCTCGCTGCACCGCGCCTATGGCGAGGCCGCGCTGCCGGATGCATGCGCCACCTTCCCGCGCGTCGCCACGCGCTGGGCGCACGGGCTGGAGGTGACCGGCTCGCTCGCGTGTCCGGAGGTGGCCCGCCTGTGTCTGCTGGCGGAGGACGCCGTGGACACCGTGCCCGTGTCCGAGGACCTCGCGCTTCGTCCGGAGACTGCGCGCTCTCTGGGCGGCGGCGATTCCGAGGACGCGTGGACGCAGCACGCGGCGGCCGTGCGTTCCACCGCGCTGTCGGTGCTCCAGCGTCGCGAGCTGCCGTTCGCCGCGAGGCTCTTCGCGCTGGGGCAACTGGGCCTCAGGTTGGACGGCTTCTACTGCCGGGGCACGGAGGTGTTCCACGGCGGCGCGCGCGAGGGCGCGGAGGCCCTGCTGACGGAAGTGCTGCGTACCTTCACCCTGCCCGAGACGCTGACGGCGCTGCACGGTGGCTTCGCGGCGCTGTCGCTGCCAGGAGGCCCGTGGGTGGGCATCTGCGCCGCGGTGCTGAAGTCTCGCCTGGGCGCGGTCCGGAGCGAGCGGTTCCTCACGCTGGTGGAGCTGGTGCTGGAGTCCTACGGCGGCGTGGACCTGCTGCCCGATGATGCGTGGCGCCGCTACTCGGAGCGCCGCGAGCGGCTGTCTCCCGGCCTGTCACAGCGGGTGGAGCAGTACCTGCGCCACCACGCGGTGAATCACTGGCTGCGCCACCCGTTCACGGACGCGCCGCGCGTGCAGGACTACGTGTTCCGCATGGCGCTGCGCGAGGCCGTCCTCTGTTGGACCCTCTTCGGCCACCCCACGGTGGTGGCGCTCTGCGCGGAAGGCGCGGCGGACACGGCGGAGTCACGGGCCCGGCTCGACGCCGCCGCGGTGGAGTGCTTCCAGCTCATCGCCAAGCACGTCGAGCAGGCGCCCCAGCTCCACGCCCTGGCCCAGGGGCTGGCGGGGAGCGGGGGTGACGAGACGCTCGGCCGGATGCTCGTGCTGCTCAAGGGGCTCTGACGCTCAAGGCTGCGCGCGGGGCGTCGCGCCGAGCCGGCGCATGGCCTCCTGGAACACCGGGTACTCCTGCGCGCCCTGGAGCCCGAAGCGCTCCCCGAGCACGAAGGTGGGCACCGCGCTGACGCCGATGGCCCGCGCCTCCTGGATGGAGTCCTCCACGGCCTTCGTGTAGCGGCCCTCCTCGACGACGCGCTGCACTGCGTCCGGGTCCAGGCCCGCCTCCTGGGCGGCGCCGCGGAGCGTGTCCCACTGCCAGAGGTCCTGGCCCTCGCTCCAGTAGCGGCGCAGGAGGGCGGCGTGGAACGGCTCCAGCCGGCCCTGCTCCCGAGCGTACTCGGTGGCCTCGTGGGCCCGGCGGGTGGACGGAGTGAGTTCCCGCATCACCAGGGTGAGCCCGGCTGCCTGGGCGCGGAGCTTCAGCGGGTTGTTCGGGTCCTTCATCTTCTCGCGCACGTAATCCGGCAGGGGGAGTCCCTCGGGGGGCGTCTCCGGGCGCAGGTAGAAGGGACGCCAGTCCACCTGGACGTCGTACTCCTTCTTCAGCTTCTGGACCTCGGCGTAGCCCACGTAACACCAGGGGCAGACGTAATCGGACCAGACGCGGACGGTGATGGGCTCGCTCATGGGCCCGTGTCTAACCGCGTCGAAGCGCCGCGTCATGGTGGACTGCGCCGGGGATGCGCGGAGGTGGTACCCCGGGTACGCGGAGGTGGACAGCGCGGGCCGTAGCAGGCAGCGTCCACCCCCGACAACCGTGCCCGTGACGCACCCCTCGGGTGGGGTGGCGGCGGGGCGACTGAACCAGGAGACTCCCTTGCCGCTGTCGCTTCTCGCGGCCCTGGCCCTGAGCGCCACTCCGGCGCCGGCCCGGCCCCAGCCGTTCACCCACCACGACATGATTTCGCTGCGCCGGCTGAGCAGCCCGCGCGTCTCGCCGGACGGCAAGCAGGTCGCCTACGTCCTGCGCACCACGGACATGGAGGCCAACCGCGGCCGCACGGACCTGTGGCTCGTCGGCGTCGACGGAAACGCCGCGCCGCGCCAGCTCACCTCGCATCCGGACGCGGACTCCGAGCCCACCTGGGCGCCGGACGGCAAGAGCCTCTTCTTCCTGTCCTCGCGCGGCGGCTCCTCGCAGGTGTGGCGCCTGGCCGTGGACGGCGGAGAGGCCGTGCAGGTGACGAAGCTGCCCCTGGACGTGGGCGCCTTCCGCGTGTCGCCGGACGGCACGCGGCTGGCCGTGGCGCTGGAGGTCTTCCCGGATTGCCCCACGCTGGAGTGCACCCCGCAGCGCGAGGAGGAACGCTCCAAGCGCAAGGCCACCGGCCGCACCTACGACAAGCTCTTCGCGCGTCACTGGGACACGTGGAAGGACGGTCGTCGCTCGCACGTCTTCGTCGTCCCCGTGGCCGGCGGCGCGCCCGTGGACGTGATGAAGGGCATGGACGCGGACAGCCCCTCCAAGCCTTTTGGTGGCGCGGAGGAGTTCACCTTCACGCCGGACAACAAGAGCATCGTCTTCGCCGCGCGGGACGTGGGCCGCTCCGAGGCCTGGTCCACGGATTTGGACCTCTTCGTCGCGCCGATTGATGGCAAGGCGAAGCCGCGCAAGCTGACGGAGAAGAACCGCGCCACCGACACCAGCCCGGTGTTCAGCCCGGACGGCAAGACGCTGGCCTACCTGGCCATGTCGCGTCCCGGCTTCGAGGCGGACCGCTACCGCGTCATCCTCCGCACCTGGCCCGGCGGTCAGGAGCGCGTGCTCACCCAGGACTGGGACCGCTCCGTGGGCAGCCTCGCGTGGAGCGCGGACGGCAAGACGCTCTTCGCGAGCGCCGGGCACGTGGGCCAGCAGCCCATCTTCGCGCTGGACGTGGCCACGGGGAAGCCCACCCAGCTCACGAAGGAAGGCGCCGCGGACGCGCCGCAGCCGGCCGCTGGGGGCCGCATCGTCTACGTGTACGACGACCTGGATTCGCCCGCGGACCTGCACGTGATGAACGTGGATGGCTCGGAGTCGCGCCAGCTCACCCAGGTGAACCAGGACGCGCTGGCCCGCATCCGCTTCGGTGGCTTCGAGCAGTTCTCGTTCCCGGGCTGGAACAACGAGACGGTTCACGCCTACGTCGTGAAGCCGGTGAACTTCGACCCGAAGAAGAAGTACCCGCTGGCGTTCCTCATTCACGGTGGGCCGCAGGGCTCGTTCGGCAATCACTTCCATTACCGGTGGAACCCGCAGGTGTACGCGGGGCGTGGCTACGTGGCCGTGATGGTCGACTTCCACGGCTCCACCGGCTACGGGCAGGCGTTCACGGATTCCATTTCCGACGACTGGGGTGGCAAGCCGTTCGAGGACCTGCAGAAGGGCCTGGCCGCGGCGCTCAAGCGCTACAGCTTCATCAACCCGAACAAGATGTGCGCGCTGGGGGCGAGCTACGGCGGGTACATGATCAACTGGATTGCCGGTAACTGGCCGGACGGCTTCAAGTGCCTGGTGAACCACGACGGCATCCTCGACGAGCGCATGGGCTACTTCGACACCGAGGAGCTGTGGTTCCCGGAGTGGGAGCACAAGGGCACGCCGTGGGAGAACCCGGAGGGCTACAGCAAGCACAACCCGATTGAGCACGTCGCGAAGTGGAAGACGCCGATGATGGTCATCCACGGCGGGCAGGACTTCCGCGTGGTGGAGACGCAGGGCCTGGGCACCTTCACGGCGCTCCAGCGGAAGGGGATTCCCTCCAAGCTGCTCTACTTCCCGGAAGAGAACCACTGGGTGCTGCGCCCGGCCAACAGCGTGCAGTGGCACGACGAAGTCCTGGGCTGGCTGGACCAGTGGACGCGCAAGTAGCCGCTGCGTGATGTCGTAGGACTCGGGGCTCGCATCGTGAGATGCGGGCCCCGTTGCCGTTCAGGGCTCAGGGAACGCCGAAGCAGGCGCCGATGCAGGCGGTGCGAATCTGCGAGCAGGTCTTGCTGCCGACGCAGTCCCCGCACGCGGCGAGCTGGTCCCTGCGGCGGTCCTGGTCCTGCCGCTCCATCCAGGCCTTGAGGTCGTCCTCGCACGACTGGACGTTGAGCGTGTCCGTGAAGCACTCCTTCCGTTTCTCGCAGATGGTGTCCGTGTCGCTGAAGCAGCCGGTCAGCAGCGCGCTCACGGTGATGACGAAGGTCAGGGTCAGCGTCCGAGGCATCATGCGAATCATCATGCCCCGTGCGCGTGCCCGGCTTCATCATCGGGATTCAGGTGTGTACGGCGTGTGAAGGTGCGCCGTGCTTCGGGTCAGGGCTTCGGCGGGGACGGGGGCGGGTGCGCCGGGCCGGAGCCACCCACGCCCGTGTCGCCGCCCAGCTTGCCCAGCATGTTCCAGGCCTGGTGCCGGTGGGCGGGCACCTGCTTGCTGAGGTCCTCGAGCATGGCGGCGAGCTCGGGCGTGGCCTTGGGCATGGCCTTCTGGGCGGTGAGGACCATGCCCATGACGGCGTCATGTCCCGTCACCTGTGAGGCCAGATAGGCGGAGTCGAAGGGCGCGCCGCGGATGACCTGGAGCTGCTCCATCGTGGCCTTGTCCTTGGCCATGGAGGCTTCTTCCGCGTCGTTCATCGGCTTGGGGGATTCGGCCAGCTTCAGGCCCTTGCTGCGCGCGTAGGACGTGAGCTTCTGGTCCAGCGCGGTGTGCGCCTTCATCATGATGGTGCCGAAGGCCTTCACGTCTGGATTCTGGGAGCGTTGCTGGGCGAGCTTGCCCGACTTGATTTCGTGCTGGTTCGCCAGGTGCAGCCGGTCGAGCAGCGCCTTCTCGTCCGTGGGGGCGGTGTAGCCGCGGTACGTGGCCATGCCCTTTTGAACGGAGACCGTGTCCTGTTGGGAGGGCGGGCTGTCGGGCATGCCGGACTGAGCGAATGACGCGCCCTGGGTGAACAGCGAGGCGGCGAGGACGAGCCCCGGGAGGGGATGCTTCATGGGGTGCTGCTCCTTGTGCGTGAGGAAAGGCGGGCGCGCACGTTGGAGCGGCGTCGGAACGGGATGCACGGTGCGAGAAGACGCATCCGTGCGCCACTTCACGCAGAGGGAGGAGAGGGTGCGGCGGATGACGGTGGCGCTGCCCACGTGGCCGACCCACTGCGTTCAGTGCTTCACCGGACGTGGTGCGTCGGGCGCAGGCGGTACAGGGTGCTGCGGGGTGGACGACGTTGGCGGGGGATGAACAGGACCGGCGATGTCCTCACGGTGTTGCCAGGGCCAGCGTCCCTCCAGCTCCACGGTGAGGGTGAAGCTGAGGAAGGTTCGAATGAGGACGATGAGCCCGAGCACCAGCACGCCATCCAGCGTGGGGCGCTGGCTCACGGTGCGGATGATGTCGGCGGCGACGAGGAACTCCAGGCCCAGGAGGATGGCGCGGCCCAGGTTGAGGCGGAAGCGCCGGTAGGCCTCACCGGCGGGGAGCTGCTGCCGCGTGGCGAGCACCACGAGCGCGAGCACCGCCCCCAGCACCATGCTGCCCACGCCGGCCCACTCCATGAGCTGGGCGGCAAGCGAGATGAGGGAATGGACCTCCATCCAGCCTCCCGTGCGGGAAGCTAGGCATGGTGGAGACTTCCGTCATGGAGCGGCCTGCGTAAGGGGCGCATGCCCGCTCCCGTGAAGCGCCAGGGATGGAGGCGGCGAGAAGGTTCGCCGAAGCCGCGAGGCCGTCGTCACGCCGTTGGCTGTCGAGGCGTAACGGAGCCCGTTTCAGTTCCCCGCGTCCGGCTTCTCGGGCTGCGCTTCCTTCGGTGCCTCCGCGTCCGGCGTGCCCGACACGTTCATCTCCGACAGCCCGCTCTCGTCACGCAGGAACTGCTGCGCCACGCGGTCCACCTCTTCGACCTTGAGCCCCGTGAGCAGCGCGCTCGCCTGCCGCGCGCGGTCCGCCAGCGCCGTCTCACCCATGGAGCCGTGGATGCGCGTCAGGGCCAGGTGGATTTCAGGGTCGAACGGGTCCGACGCCAGCGCTTCCAGGTAGGCCGTCTTCGCCTTCGGGTAGTCCTTCCGGTACAGCAGGATGCGGCCCAGGTGGACGTTGGTCGACGGTGAGCCCGGGTGCACACGCAGGCTGCCGCGCAGCACGCCCTCCGCCTCGTCGAGCCGCCGCAGCTCCAGCAGCGCCAGCGCGTACTTGTTGGACACGGACTCGTACTTGTCGCCCACCAGCTTGTGCGCCTTGGCGTACTCCTCCGCCGCGGCCTTCACGCGGTTGCGCTCGCGCAAGAGCTCACCCAGGTGCGCGAACTTGCGCGCCGGCACCTCCGTCACCTCCTGGAAGTCGCCGAAGGAGATTTCACGCCCCTTCTTCTCGCTCTCGTCCTTCACCTTGCCCTTGGCGTTCTCCTTCAGGACCACGCGGTCCTCGCGCGGCAGGAGCTCGGTGGGGAAGGGCTGCTTCTTGATGTGCGCCAGCCAGGACTTCTCGAAGAGGGCGAAGGGCATTCCCATGGCCGTCTCCACCGCCTTGCGGTCCTTCTGCCCGGCCTTCAGCTCCTGGATGATGGCGCGCAGACCCGCCGTGCCCTTGACGCTGTGCACGTAGTCGATGGCGTAGAACACCTCCGCGAACGCGGTGGCCGCGTCCTCCGCCGTGGGCAGCAGTGCGATGGACGGGTGCATCTTCTCGAACGGGATGAGCGTGTCCGCTTTCACCCGCTTGCCCAGCAGCGCCTGGGTGGACGGCGTCATCGCCAGGCCCGCCTTGCCGCGCCAGCGCGACTCCAGGAACTTGGCCAGTCCCTCATGCAACCAGATGGGCACCGTGTTGCGGCTCATCTGGCTGATGACCAGGTGGATGTACTCGTGCGCCAGCGTGTCCTGCCAGTCGTAGCCGCGCGCCACCGCCTTCGGACTGGTCACCATCAGCTTGTTGAACTTGCAGATGGCGATGGTGCCCGTGGTGCCAATCTGCTTCTCCGTCAGCGTGCTCACCCGCGCCAGCTCGCGCGCGTTGCTCACCACCTCCACGCGAATCTTGCCGCCCGGCGGCGTCCAGCCGAGGTCCTGCTTCATCGCCCGGTGGATGCCCTCCAGCGTCTCCAGCGCATAGGGCACCAGCACCGCTTCCTTCCCCTTGGGGTACTGGAAGATGAAGTGCTCGCTCTCCGCGCGCTCGTGGTCCTTGACGATGGCGCGCGTGTCCTTGGCCAGCCGCAGGTAGCTGCCCGGCTTGTCCTCGATGTTGGCGCCCTCCAGGAGCGCCACCGCGTCGTCGTAGCGGCCTTCCTCGAAGGCCACCCGGCCCTGGAAGTACTTCAGCGGCTCCACGTCGGCGGGGAGGAGCTTCTCCACCTCGGACAGCTCACGCCGGGCGCCGGGCACGTCCCAGTCGTCCAGCTCCGTCTCCACGCGGCCCAGCCGCTCCTTCACCTCGTCCTTGAGCGAGCTGGACTGGGCCCATGCCGCCTGAGGCACGCAGAGGAGCCCCACGGCCATCGCCGCGACGAGGGCCCCGAATCCGGAGGAATGCTTCAGCGCGTGGCGGCTCACTTCACCAGCTCCTCGTAGTAGCGCTTCACCTGCTCCCGGTACTTCTCCGGAGCCCCCTGCTTCATCGCGTCCAGCAGGTCCTTGCGGAACTCCTTCGGCGCCTGGAAGGCATCCTCGTCCGGCAGCTCCACCTTCTGCTTCGGGTCTCTCCCGTTGCCCTGCTGACGGCGGCCCATGCCCATGGGCAGCGGGAGCCCGCCCTTGCCGCCGCGCTGGCCTTCCTGCATCTGCTGCTGGAACTGGCGCAGGCCTTCCAGCGCCGCCTGCTGCTCGCCGTAGCCACGGCCCGGGTCCTTGCCCTGCATCCGCCGGGCGGCCTCACCCATGCGCTGGCCAGCGCCCTCCATCTGCTGCGTGGCTTCCTCGCCGAAGATGGGCGCCATCTGCTGCATCTCCTCCATCTGCTGACGCAGGCCCTGCGCGCGTTCCTCCAACTGCGACTGCTGTTCGCCCAACTGCTGGAGTTGCTGCTTCTCCTGCTGCGACAGCTGCGAGCCCGGAGGAGGGAAGAGCGACTGGAGCTGCCGGTTCACCTCCGACACGTTGCGCGCGTCGCGGTTGAGGCGCTGCGCCAGCTCCGTGGACTGCTTCACCACCTCTTCCGGGTTGCCGAACATCTCGTCCAGGTGGCGCTGCTGCTCGCCCATCATCGCCAACTGCCGGGCCGCGTCCTCCGCCCGCGCCGCCGCCTCCGCCGCCAGGTCGTAGTCGTTCACCTTCAGCGCGTTCTCCACGTTCTGGAGCTCCGCCTGGGCCTCCTCCAGCGGACGCGCGGCGCGGCTGTTGAGCTGGCTGGGCTCCAGCGCCTTGTAGTCCTCCTGCGCCTGCTGCACCTTGCGCATCAGGCTGTCCTTGATGGCCTCGCCCTTCTCCGACAGCCGCTCGCGGTTCTGTGAGCGGGCCTGGTCGCGAAGCTGCTTCGTCTGGTCCGCGACGCGCTGCTGCTCCTGCACGGTGCCCTGCAGCTCCTCCATGAACTTGCCGAACTTCTCCGCCAGCTCGGGGTACTGCTCGCCGCCGAACTCGTCGCTCGCCTGGTCCAGGTTCTCGAGCATCTCATCCATCTGCATGCCCAGTTCCTGGAGCTTCGCCAGGGCCTCGTCCGCCTTGCCCTCGCGCATCAGCTTCTCCACGTCGTCGAGCGCGCTGCGCAGGTCCTGGTCCTTCATCATCTCGGACAGGGCCTCGGCGTTGAGGTGCTCGTCGCGGATGCCCTTGCGCATCTCCGCCATGCGCTGCATCAGCTCCTGGATGCGGGACTTGAGCTGCTGAATCTGCTCCATCACCGCCTGGCGCGCGGCCTCGTCCGGGTTGGACTTGTACTGCTCGATGAGGTTCGCCAGCTCGCGCCGCTCATTGGACAGCTGCTTGGCCATCTCCTGGAGCGCCTCCAGCTTCTGCCGGTCCAGCAGCGACTCCAGGTAGAGGATGTCCTTCTCCAGCTCCGTAATCTCCTCGTTGACCACGGCGGTGAGGCGGTTGCCCGTGCCCCAGTCCTCGCCGCGGGCGCGCTGCGTGCGCAGGTAGAGCCGGCGCAGCTCCGCGGTGCCGCGGATGTGGCTGCCCAGGGACTCGGAGATGTTGCTCAGCGCGGAGACCAGCTCGGTGGGCACGTCGCGCTCGCGCGCCAGCTCCTGCGCCAGCGTCTTCATGTCGGCGACGAGGCTCTCCCCGCTGGTGTCCACCGTGGCCCCGGCGGTGATGGCCTGCGGGTCCTTCTGCTTCGCGCGCTCCGGGCCTTCCAGCCGGTCCGCGAGGTGGTCCACCATCCGGCCCCACAACTGCTCCGCCTTCTCCAGCGCTGCGCGGCGGTGCTCGGCCGCGGAGTACACGCGCAGCACCTGCGTGCGGCTGACGCCCTTCTTGGGGCCCTCCACCGCGTCGTTGTCCTGCGCCTCCACGTAGTAGGTAATCCGGTCACCCGGGTCGAGCTTGAGGTTGTCCAGGCTCCACGAATAGGTGCCCCGGTGGCGCCGGCCGTCCTCGCGCGGCAGCGGCACGCGTGTCTCCTGTTGGGCGCCGGGCGCGCGGAACACGAGCGCCATGCCGGACAGCCCGTAGTCATCCGACGCCTCGTACTTGAGCGCCACCTGGTCGCCCGGGTCGATCTCCAGCTCCACCGTGGGCGTGAGCAGCGACACCTCGGGCGCCTTGTCCGCCTCCACCGTGAGGGCGATGTCCGGCCCCACCGCGAGCGCCTTGTCCCGCGCGCCGTAGAAGGCGAAGCGGTAGTGGCCGGACTGCTTCGCGACGAAGCTGCCCTCCAGGTCCCGGTTGCCCGTCACCTTCAGCGGCAGCGCCTGGCCGTTGACCACCAGCTCCGCGCGCTCCACCGGACGGTCCGAGCGCGTCTTCAGCAGGATTTCCGTCCCCGCCGGCGCGCTGATTTCGCCGTTCGTTCCGGGCACCGTGCGCGGGGCCAGCCCCGTGTACGCGGGGTAGCGGTACGTCAATTCGATGTCGCCGGTGATGGGCTCCACCTGCGCCTGGGCCTTGGGGCTCGCCGCCACTTCGCGGATGCGCGCCACGCCGGCGGACCAGCGGTCACCGAGCACGACCATCAGCACCAGCAGGGCCAGCAGCACACCACCCGCGCCCAGGGCCACGTGACGCACCGGGCGGCTGTCCACCACGGTGCGGACATCCACCGTGCGCGCCCGCGCGTCCATCTCTCGCAGGAAGGCGCTCGCGAGCGCTGGAGAGCCGCTGCCCGGCGCGTCCGGCTCGCGCATCAGCTCCACCGCGGCCAGCACGTCCAGCGACAGCTCCGGGCGCTTTTCGCCCACCAGGCGCGCGGTGAGGACGTCGTCTCCCACGCGGCGGCGCACCAGCCACAGGCCGAAGACGCACGTCACGGCCACGCCCACCGGCAGCGCCGTCCACAGCAGGGACGCGCCCGCGCGCGGCGCCACCAGCGCCAGGAAGCCGCCGGCCACCAGCAGCAGCGCCACGGTGGCCACGCCCAGCATGCCGCCCTGGAGCCACAGGTACCGGCGCTGGCGGCCCTGGACGGTGGCGAGCAACGCCTCCACGCCCGGGGCTTCCAGGGGAGGGCGGGCTTGTGACGCGGGAGGAGAC
>NZ_VHLC01000142.1:0-18649 GCF_006547355.1 Myxococcus sp. AB036A
CCCCTCCGCTCACCGTCCCCCTGCTCCCATGCCTGTCCGAGCTGCGACGGGTCAACCTGGCCCGCCTTTCCGCGAAAGGCCCTACCAAACGCCTTCCGCTTCAGCGCTGCCGTCAGACAACCGGCACCGCACAGGTAGGCGCCCCGTCCTGGCAGCCGCCTCTTCCTGTCCACCTCGATGGCGCCTCCGGGCCCTATCACGAATCGGGTCAGTTCCGCCTGTAGTCGCCGCGAACCGCATCCGACGCACGTCCGGACCGGACCTGACCCCACGTTCTGAACTTCCGGCTTGGGCCGGCCAGCCGGGCGCCGCACGTCCCCTCCCTTGCTCGCTTAGCTTACGGCGACTTGGTGGCTTCTGCGCCACCCTCAAGTGCCACCGTCATGGCGCCGCGCTCGGCATTCAGCTCCGCGCGCAGCTTGGCTTCCTCCACCAGATAGTTTTCCGCCGCGCTCTTCAGCTGACGGGCCTTCTTGATACCCACACCCGGAACATCACCCAGCTTCGCCAGATCCTTCTCATTGGCGATGTCCTCCACCGAGCGGTACCCCGCGAGGATGAGCTGCTCGATGGTCTTCTCACCGACGCCACGCACGCGCGCCATGCGCTCGGGCTGGCTGAGTTCGTCCGGATGCCGCCGAGCCTCCGCGATGCGGGCCTGCTCTCTTTCATAATCCATGCGCGACAGTTCCGCCTGATCCTCGACCATCCGGGTCCGGGCGGCTTCCTGCATGGAGGGGATGCGGGCCGGGTCGATGCCGGGCAGCTGCGCCAGCAACTCCGCGTTGGCCTCGGCGATGTCCCGGGCCTGACGGAAGCCGTGCGCGTAGAGCGTCTCCACCAGCATCTCGTTGACGCCGGGCAGCGAGCCCAGGGAGCGGTTGGCGAACTCGCGCAGCTCCCGGACCCGGCTCTCGCTGTTGATGTCGAGCTTCCAGCCGGTCAGCTGGGCGGCCAGGCGGACGTTCTGACCGCGACGGCCAATGGCCAGGCTGAGCTGGTCGTCCGGGACGATGAGCTCCATGGCGTGGTTGGCCTCGTCGATGATGACGCGGCTGACCTCCGCCGGGGCCAGCGCCGAGCACACGAAGCGGGCCGGATCCTCGTCGAACGGGACGATGTCGATCTTCTCGCCGCGCAGCTCCTGCACCACCGCCTGAACACGGCTGCCCTTCATACCGACGCAGGCGCCCACCGGGTCCACGTCCGAGTCCCGGCTGGACACGGCAATCTTCGCTCGGCCGCCCGGCTCACGCGCCGCCGCCTCGATGACGACGATGCCTTCGGCGATTTCCGGCACCTCCATCTCGAACAGCTTGGTGAGCAGGTTGACGGACGCGCGGCTGAGGACAATCTGGGGGCCCTTGGACTCACGGAGCACGTCCAGCACGTAGGCCTGGACGCGGTCGCCGGGGCGGTACGTCTCACGCGGGACCTGCTCGCGCACCGGCAGCACGGCCTCGGCGCGGCCCAGGTCCACGATGATGTTGCCGCGCTCGAACCGGCGGGCGATGCCGGTGACGATTTCGTTCTTCCGGTCGCGGTACTCGTTGAAGACGTTCTCCCGCTCCGCGTCGCGCGTGCGCTGCAGGATGACCTGCTTGGCCGTCTGCGCGGCGATGCGGCCGAAGCCGCGGCGGAAGGTCTTCAGGCGGAGGATGTCACCGTACTGGTCGTCCTGGGCCTTGGCCTCGGCGGCGTCCTCGTCCCGGTAGAAGATCTGGAACACGAGCTCGTCGCCCGGCTCCACTTCCATGCCCTTCTTGTGGGCCTCGACCAGGGAGATCTGATTCACCGCCTGGACCGGGTCGACAATCTCCTCGACCACGGTGATGGCCTGGAACAGCTCCACGACGCCCTTGTCCGGGTCGTACTTCGCCTCGAGCTCGCGGTCCTGGCCAAAGTGCTTCTTGGCCGCGGTCTTCATCGCGTCTTCGAGCGTGGCAATCAGCACAGCCCGGTCGATGCCCTTGTCCTTGGCGACCTGGTCCAGGACGAGGTTGAGGTTGACACTCGGGTTGGCTTGCGGCGTGGGCATGGTCTTCTCCTAAAAGGGTCCACGGGCGCCCTCGCGCGGAGGGGCACCCTGTATGTCGACGTCTAGAACTGGAACTCCAGGTTCGCCTTGGCGATGTCCTTGAAGAGGATGTGGAAGGTTCCGGCCCCTTCCACCTCCACCGAGATTCCGTCGCCTGCCACCTCGGTCAGCGTGCCGGTGAAGTTCTTGCGCGGGGGCTCTCCCACCGGGCCGAACGTCTTCACCTTCACCTTCTGTCCCTTCACCCGCTCGAAGTGCGTCGGCTTCCTCAGCGGACGGTCCACTCCGGGGCTGGAAACCTCCAGGTTGTACTCGTGGGGGATGAAGTCCTCCACGTCGAGCGACGGATCCACCGCGCGCGACACCTGGGTGCATTCGTCCAGCCCTACGCGGCCACCCGGCTTGTCGATGAACAACCGGAGCACCCAGCCCTCGCGCTCCCGGAGGAATTCCAGGTCCACGAGCTCCAGGCCTTCACCCGCGACAATGGGCTCGAGCAGGGCCAAGGCCCGCTCCTCCACCGTCTGCTTGAGGTTCTTCTCCGACATAAGCGGGAAACCAGTCTCCAAAAACACGAAAAGCGGGCACGCGGCCCACTTTTCGAAGTGCTTCATCGAAAAATGTCGGGGGCGTCCGTAGCACACGCCCCGTCGGGGTGTAAAGGAAGGACGCGCCCTCCTGCTCCGGGTGAAACGCGCCCGGCAGGGCGAGGAATTCCCAGGGGTTCCGAGGCCCCACGAGGGTTATAACGCGCCCATGCACCTCATCGCCGCCGCGCAGATGGTGTCCACCGCCGACAAGGCCCACAACCTGGAAGCCGCGACCCGGCTCGTCCGGCGCGCCGCCGCACTGGGTGCCCGGCTGGTGGGCCTCCCCGAGAACTTCTCCTGGATGGGGCCAGAGCCCGAGCGGCAGGACGCCGCCGAGGGACTCGACGGTCCGACGCTGTCCCGGATGGCCAGCCTGGCCCGGGAGCTGAAGGTGACGCTTCTGGCCGGCAGCGTGCTGGAGACGGGCGCGCCGGGTGGGCGCCTCTACAACACCAGCGTCCTCTTCGGCCCCGGCGGCGAGCGGCTGGCCGTGTACCGGAAAATCCACCTCTTCGACGTCGAGGTGGGAGATGGTGCGACCTATCAGGAGTCCGCAGCGGTGGCGCCAGGGACGGACGTCGTCTCCGCGGAGACGGAGGTCGGCCGGCTGGGGTTGTCCGTCTGCTACGACCTGCGATTCCCCGAACTGTACCGGCGGCTGTCCCGCGAAGGCGCCACGCTGCTGGCGGTCCCGGCGGCCTTCACCCTCATGACGGGCAAGGACCACTGGGAGGTGCTCCTGCGGGCCCGCGCCATCGAAAACCAGGCGTACGTGCTGGCGCCCGCGCAGGGAGGACGGCACTCCGCCAACCGCGTCACCTATGGCCACGCCCTGGTGGTGGACCCGTGGGGTCTGGTGACGGCGCGGGCCTCCGAGGGCGAGGGGCTGGCGCTGGCGCCGGTGGACCCGGAGCTGCAAGCACGAATCCGCCGCAACCTCCCCTGCCTGGAGCACCGCCGTTTGGACTAGCGTGCGTGTACCCAGGCCCGCCCCCCTCGGGTCCACCTTCGATAGACTTCGGGTCCCCCGGAACTCCTCTCGTGAACGGACGACGCTGGTCTCCCATGTTGCTTGCGCTCGCGCTTTCGGCCCTCCCCACCGGCTGCACCGCCGATGAGCGTCCGTCCGCGCCCGACGCGGCAACGCCTCCCACGGTGGCCACACACCGCGCACACCTGCGAGCCATGAAGGGCGGCGTCCAAATCAAGCGCGCCACGGCCGACGAGTGGAGCCCCGCCCGGGAAGGCCAGCCGCTCTACGAGAATGACAAGGTCCGCACCGAGGCGGGCGCCGGCACCGACATCGTCTTCGCCGCCAATGGCAGCACGGTGCATCTCACCGGGGACTCGCTCATCAGCATCGCGGAGACGCGCACCCGCCCCGGCCAGCAGCGCACGGACCTCACCGTGTTGCGGGGCCGCATCGACGCGGAGCTGGAGAAGCCCGCCACCCAGTCCCTGTCCGTCACCACGCCGTCCGCCACCATCCAGGCGGGAAGGGAGATTGTCTTCCAATGAAGGCGGCGCTCCTCCTCCTCACATGGCTGGGCACGACGCCCCCGGGCACCGTGGTGGTGGGCCCCAACGAATCCCTGCGCCAGGTGGCCCAGCGCACCCTGGGCGACGCGCGCGCCGCGGGGGAGCTGCGCGCACTCAACGGACTTTCCTCGGACGACGTGGCGGCGGGGACCCGGCTGAAGGTGCCCGGCCACGAGCGCGTGCTGGCGCAGAAAGCCCTGGAAACGGCGCGCACGCTGGTGGCCAGCTCGAAGGATGCGAGCGTCCCCCCTGCGGCCTCCTCCCGGCTGAAGGTCGCGGAGTCCCATTTCCGCGAGGCGCGCTACACGCAGGCGGCCTCGGAGGCCAATGCCGTGGGGAAGCTGGTGGCGGCGGACCGCTCGCCGCAGTCCTCCGCGTTCTCCGTGGAAGTGGGCGACGGCGACAGCACCACCGTCACCGTGAAGCACGGCCCGCCGGTCCGCGTGGAGGCCGAGGGCGTCACCCAGCCCGTCGCCAAGGGTGAATCCATCCGCGTGGAGAAGGGCCATCCGCCCCCCGCGCCCCTTCGGCCGCTGGTGGCTCCCAGCCCCGGGCAACCGGAGGACTCCGCGCGCCTGAAGCGGCGCCCCGACCGGGACGGACACCTGGGCCCGGTGAAGCTGACCTGGGAGGCTGTACGGGGCGCGGAACGTTATGAAGTGGAAGTGTCGCGCGCGCAGGAGCAACGCGCCGTCTTCACCCAGACAGTCACCAGCCTGGAAGCGAAGCTGCCGGTGCTCCCCGCGGGAAGCTACCGGTGGACGGTGCGCGCGGTGGGCCCCGCGGGCCCGTCCGAGCCCAGCGCGCCCCGGCACTTCGAGCTGGTGTCCGAGCGCCTCAAACTCGAAGTGAAGAAGGGCCAGTGGCAGTAACCCCTGGAGGAGCCACGCCGTGCGCCTGTTCAAAGCCATCCTCCTGTTGATGCTGGTGGTGGGCGTCGTCCCCACGCTGATGGTGGGGTGGCTCTCCGTCTCCCATACCCGGGAGCTCCTGGTGCGCGACGCCCAGGAACTGGCACAGGAGCGCGTGAAGCAGCTGCGCCTCAAGGCCGAAATCTTCCTCGGCGAGCCCACCGACGCGGTGCTGGGCCTGGCCCGCGTGCCCGGCTTCTTCGGCCTGCCCTTGGAAGCGCAGCAGACGCACCTGGCCTCGGTGCTCAACCAGCGGCGCGATGTGCTGGCGCTCACCGTGTTCGACGCCAACCGCCAGCGGCTGCCGGGACTCCAGGCCTTCTCCAAGCACGACGTGCCGCCCACCGCGCTGGCCGGACATGAGGAGCGCGCGCGGGCGCTGCTCGAGAACATCGAGGGCGTGCGCTACGCGGACGTGGTGAAGGACCCGCAGGGCAGCGAGCCGGTGCTGACGCTGGCATTCCCCCTGGGCGAGCCCATCCGAGGGTACATCGCAGCGGACCTGTCCCTGGCCGACCTGCGGAAGATGCTGGAGCAGGAGCGCGTGGGCAGCACCGGTTTCGCCTATCTGACGGACCGGCACGGACACCTCGTGGCGGGCGGTGGCGGCGTCGCCGGCCTGGGCGAGGACGTGGCGCAGCGCGGCCCGGTGGCGCACCTGCTGAAGCAGCTGGTGGGCAAGTCGGACATGGAGCTGTTCCACGTCGGCAACTTCGGCGAGGGCCGGGACGCGGTGGTGGCCGCGTACACGGTGCTCCCCGAGACGGGCTGGGCCATCGTCTCCGAGCAACCCGTGGAGCACGCCTACCGTCAGGTGGACACCATGGAGCAGCGCATCCTCCTGGGTCTTGGGGCGGCCATCCTGGTGGCGGTGGTGCTGGCGGCGCTCTTCTCGCGGAACCTCACCCGGCCGCTCAAGGGCTTCATCAGCGGCGCGCTGGAGCTGGCGCACGGCAAGTTCGGCGTCGAGGTGGACATCAAGCAGAAGAACGAGCTGGGCGAGCTGGCGCAGACGTTCAACTACATGAGCAAGCAGCTGCTCGCGTACGACATGGAGAACCGCGGCCTCTACGAGAGCCTGGAGAAGGGCTACCTGGAGACCATCGTCGCGCTGGCGAACTCCATCGATTCGAAGGACGCGTACACCCGCGGCCACAGCCAGCGCGTGGGCGACGTCTCCGTGCAGATTGGCCGGGAGATGCAGCTCACCGAGCGCGAGCTGCGGCAGCTGCAGTACGGCGGCATCCTCCACGACATCGGGAAGATTGGCATCGTGGAGTCCATCCTCTGCAAGCAGACGCGGCTGACGGACCAGGAGATGGACATCATGCGCGAGCACCCCGCCATCGGTGACGCCATCATCGGCCCGGTGAGCTTCCTGGGCGCGGTGCGCGCGTGCGTCCGTCACCACCATGAGCGCTGGGACGGCACCGGCTACCCGGACAAGCTCAAGGGCGAGGACATTCCCCTGCTGGCCCGCATCGTCGCGTGTGCGGACACCTTCGACGCCTGCACCTCCACCCGCCCGTACCAGAAGGCCATGCCGCTGGAGAAGGCGATGGAAATCCTCGACAACCTCAGCGGCGCCCAGTTGGACCCGAAGGTCGTCCAGGCCCTGAAGCAGGTGCTGGCGAAGCAGGGCGTGCGGCTGGAGGGCCACCGGCTGCCCGTGAAGCTCGCCTCCTGACGGCCGAAGGATGGTAGGGAGGGCGCAAGACTGTTGAGACTCTGGAAGGTGAAACGTTGAGCTTCTGGGACCGCATCAAGCCCGCCCCCCAAGTCGTCACCGCGACGGACGCACAGCTGTCCTCGGATGGCGCGCGCCTGGACCTGACGTGGGACGACGGGGTGAAGACGGACGCCACCGCACAGGTGCTGCGCCAGCAGTGCCCCTGCGCCGCGTGCGTGGACGAATGGACGAACAAGCGGACGCTGGACCCGTCGAAGGTCCCCGCCGACCTGCGCATCAAGCAGGTGCAGCCCGTGGGCAACTACGCGCTGGCCTTCAGCTTCAGCGACGGCCACACCACCGGCATCTATCCCTGGAAGCTGCTGCGCGACATCACCCAGCCCGCCGCCTGAGCGCCCCGTGAACGAACGCTACCGGCTCGTTCGTCCGCTGGCCTCTGGAGGCATGGCGGAGCTCTTCCTCGGCGTCGCGCGCGGCGCGGAGGGATTCGAGCGACCGGTGGCCATCAAGCGGGTGCTCCCCCACCTGGCTCGCGAGCCGGACATCGCGCGCATGTTCCTGGCCGAGGCCCGGCTGGCCACGCTGCTGCAACACCAGAACATCGCCACCGTCCATGACGTGGGCCAGGGCCCCGAAGGGCTCTTCCTGGTGATGGAGCTGGTGGACGGGTGGGATTTGGGCGTGCTGCTGCGCTCGGCCGCGCGCCGGGGCGTGCGCTTCCCTCCGCACCTGGCCGCCTTCATCGTCCATCAGGCCCTGGCGGGGCTCGGCCATGCCTACCGGAAGGTGCATGACGGGCGGCCGGTGATGGTGGCCCACCGCGACGTGTCGCCCTCCAACGTGCTGGTGTCTCGCGAGGGCGAGGTGAAGCTGACGGACTTCGGCATCGCGCGGATGGCTGGCCCGGCCCACACCGCGCCCGGCGTCTTCCGAGGGAAGGAGGCGTACACCGCGCCCGAGGTGCTGCAAGGCGCTCCCGCCACCGCCGCGAGCGACCAGTTCTCCCTGGGCATCGTGTTCTACGAGCTGCTCACGGGGCGGCATCCGTTCCACACCGAGAGCGACGCGAGCGCGGTGGCCTACGCCATCCTGACGCGGCCCGTGGAGCCACCGCAGGGCGTGCCCACACCCCTGGCGGGCGCCGTCATGCGAATGCTGGCGAGGGCGCCCCAGGAGCGTTTCCACTCGCCGGAGTCACTGGCCGAAGGCTTTGCCCGGTGGTTGGCCCAGGTCGGCGAGCCCGCGACGTCGCAGACGCTGGCCGCGTTCCTTCGCGGGCTGGGATTGCCGCCGCCCCTGAGTGAACAGGCAACGGCTTCCAGCCCCCCGGCTGACGCGGGTTCGCTGGCGATGGCCGTGCAGACGCCGGCGCCCGCCGAGGCCGCTGCGCCGGAAGAAGCGCCTCTCTCCATGCCGGGTGGCGCGGCGCTCAGTGTCAGTGGGCGGATGGTGCATCGCTGCCCTCGATGCAACCACGTGCTCTCCTCGCCCCGAGCGCGGTGCTCACACTGCGCGATGTGGCCGGATGCTTCGACCGGCGCGGCGGCAACGCCTCGCACGCCCACCGCTCCCGGCGCCTTCGCTCCATCCGCGGGCCTCGAGCTCACCG
Source organism: Myxococcus sp. AB036A (assembly GCF_006547355.1). Lineage (NCBI taxonomy): Bacteria > Pseudomonadati > Myxococcota > Myxococcia > Myxococcales > Myxococcaceae > Myxococcus > Myxococcus sp. AB036A. The sequence goes on from NZ_VHLC01000142.1 coordinate 8,378, forward strand.
CGCACCAGACGCTCGCGGAGAGTGTCCCCCAGACGCACGTCACGCCGGGCGCGAAGAGCGTGCTCCAGACCGACGCCGATGCACTGGAGCTGGCGGAGCGGCCGCCCTCGCCAGCGAGCGACTGGCCCGATGAGGCTGCCCTCCTCCGGCGCTCGCGCCTGAAACGGGCGCTGGGGCTGCTGCTCGTGGCGCTCCTGGTGGGCACCGGCATCTGGCTGTGGCCTCAGCGCTCCACCCTGCTCATTCGGGTGATGTCGGCGACGGGGCTCCGTCTGTCGGCCCCGATGCTGCGCATCGACAGCGACCCGCCTGGAGCCACCGTCTGGGTCCGGGACGCGGAGCTGGGGACGACGCCCCTGCTGCTCGAGAACCGCTACCCAGCAGGACGCGTCCCCATCCAGGTCCGGCTCAAAGGCCACCGCACATGGAAGGGGACGTTCTCCGGCGGCGAGGCCGCTCACATCGAGGCGAAGCTGAAGCGCTGAACGCGCCTCACTTCACCAGGCGCAGGTGGCCACGACGCGGCGGCGGCTCGTCCGGCGGTCCGTCCGCGGGCGGAACATCGGCGGGCGGCTCATCGCGCCGCTCGCCCTGCACTTCCCGGAGGAAGGTGCGCGGGCGCTCCGCGGCCACCGGCACGGGAGCGACGGGCAGGGGCTGCGCCGGACGTGACGCGGCCGTCTGCTGGAGCAACTCCGGCGGCATGTCCTCCGGGTACATCCAGAACTCCTTCGTCACGTGGCTGGCGATGGCGAACAACGCCGACCACGGCACCGCGATGGTGAAGCGCGAGCCGGAGAAGCTCAGCGTGGAGCGCACGCCCCACTCGCCCACTGTGAGGTCCGGTGGGTCGAACCGGTACGAGAGATTGAGGCGCAGGTGCGCCTCCGTCTTGACGGAGGCTGGGACGAGCACGCCCGGACGACGCGCGTCCAGGTGAATCATCACCATGCCCTGGTCGAGCGCGGCCAGCAGCCGCTCCTTCTTGTCGAGAACCTTCTTGTCGTCCATCGGTGTACGGCGAAAGAACTTCGGGCGCCCCTCTCAACGTCGGCGCATCGCCCGGTCCATCTCCCGCTTCGTCTCCCGCTCCTTGATGTCGTGGCGCCGGTCCTCATGCGTCTTGCCCCGGCAGAGCCCCAGCTCCACCTTGGCACGGCCGTTCCTGAAGTACAGCACAAGCGGGATGATCGAATAACCCCGCTCACGCACCTTCGCCGTCCAACGGTCGATTTCTCCTCGGTGCATCAACAACTTGCGCCCCCGAGTGGGAAGGTGGTCGAAGAAGCTCGCCGCCTTGTAGGAGCCGATGTTCGCGTTGAGCAGGAAGAGCTCGTCCCCCTTGGGGAGCGCGTAGGCGTCCGACAGATTGGCGATTCCGTCTCGCAGAGACTTCACCTCGCTTCCCGTGAGCGCCAGCCCGGCCTCCACCTTTTCGTCGACCGTGTAGTCGAAACGCGCACGACGGTTTTCCGCGATGACCCTCACGCCGGGCTCACGGCCCACTCCCTTTGGCTTCCCTCCGGATGTCATACGCGTCCCGCGTTCTCCTCACCACCCAACTGCATGTTGTCGATGAGGCGCGTCGTGCCACTGAAGGCCGCGACGAGCAACCGGGCAGGCTGCCCAGGCGCCACCGAAGCCAGAGGCGTCAGCCGTTCCGCATCCACCAGTTCCACGTAGTCTTCCCGGAGCCCCGCCGCTTCCAATTCGCGCCGGACGGCCGCCACCAGGGGCTCCGACTCCCGCGTGCCCTCGCGCAGCAGCGCCTGGGCGGCCTTGAGCCCCCGGGACAGGGCCAGCGCCCGCTGCCGCTCCTCGGGGGACAAGTAGGCATTGCGGCTGCTCATCGCCAGGCCGTCCGGCTCGCGCACCGTCGGCATTCCGACGATGTCCACGCCCAGGTGCAGGTCCTGGTTGAGCGCCCGGATGACCTGGAGCTGCTGGTAGTCCTTCTCCCCGAAGAGCGCCACCTCCGGGCGGAACAGCGTCAGCAGCTTCGTGACGACGGTGGCCACCCCGCGGAAGTGCCCCGGACGCCGGGCCCCGCACAGGCCCTGGCTGACGTCCGTCACCTCCACGTACGTCTGGTAGCCCTGCGGGTACATCACCTCCGGGACCGCGGGCGCGAAGATGGCCTGCGCGCCCGCGCTGATGCACTTGGCGACGTCACCCTCGAAGTCGCGGGGGTAGCGGGACAAGTCCTCCTTCGGCCCGAACTGCGTGGGGTTCACGAAGATGGACACGGCCACCACGTCCGCGCGGCGCCGCCCCTCGCGAATGAGCGAGAGGTGACCTTCATGCAGGAAGCCCATGGTGGGCACCAGCGCGAGCCGGTGCCCCTCCCGGCGCAGCCCCGCCGTCCAGTCCTTCACGTCCGCAATGGTTTTCAGGACGGCGGGAGCCATGACTAGGCGGGTCTCCCGTAGACGGGGCCCAGCTTGTCGCCAGCCTCGGCGGGCGCGGACGGCTCCACCCGGGCCGCCGGGGCCGGAGCCCCCGGCGCCAGCCGGATGTTCTTGGTCGCCTTGAAGGAGTGCTCCTCGTCCGGGAACGCGCCCTTGCGGACCTCCGCGAAGAACGCGCCCGCGGCCTCGGTAATCGAGCCGTGGAGGTTGGCGTAGCGCTTCACGAACTTCGGCTTGAAGTCCGGGTTCATGCCCAGCAGGTCGTAGCAGACGAGCACTTGGCCATCACAGTCCACGCCGGCGCCAATGCCGATGGTGGGGATGGACAGGCGCTGCGTCACGGTGTGCGCCAGGTCCATGGGCACGCCTTCCAGCACCAGCGCGTAGGCCCCGGCCTGCTCCAGCGCCAGCGCGTCGTCCAGAATCTGCCGCGCCTGGTCCTCGCCGCGGCCCTGGACGACGTAGCCGCCCATCTTGTGGACGGACTGCGGCGTCAGCCCCAGGTGTCCCATGACGGGGATGCTCGCGCGGACGATGGCCCGCACCGTGTCCGCGAACTCAGCGCCGCCCTCCAGCTTGATGCTGCCCGCGCCGCCTTCCGCCACCAGCCGGCCCGCATTGCGGACCGCTTCCTGGTTCGACACCTGGTAGCTCATGAACGGCAGGTCGGCCACGACGTGCGCCCGGCGCGCGCCACGGGCCACGGCGGCCGTGTGGTAGACCATCTGGTCCATCGTCACCGGCAGCGTGGAGTCATGCCCCTGGATGACCATGCCCAGCGAGTCGCCTATCAGCAGCACATCCGCACCTGCCTCTTCGAGGATGTGGGCGAACGTGGCGTCGTAAGCGGTGACCATGCAGATCTTCTGACCGATCTGCTTGAAGCGCTTCAGCGTGTGGATGGTGACCTTGTCCTTCACGGTTCACCTCCTATGGCTACGGGTTGAACGGCCTGACGGGCCCATTCGCGCCTCGCCGTCCCCACCGGGGATCGCCGGGAGCCCTGGGCCCGCCACCGCACTCTAACGCCCCCGCGCCCGCCGTGGGGGCATTGAAGGCGGACGTCCCACCAGGAGCCTGACTTTCAGCCCCGGCGGGAAGCCTTTGGAACGTAATGCTGCGTGCCCGGCTTCGCCTTCCGGATGGTGGCAAGCAGGTCTTCCCTGTCTGCCTCGACATTCACGAAGTCGATGTCCGAGGTATCCACGACGAGGAGCGGGGTGTCCGTGTAGTGGAAGAAGAAGTTGTTGTAGGAGTGGACGAGCCCCTCCAGGTACGTGGGGTCGAACTTGCGCTCGAACTCCCGGCCGCGCTTCTTGATGCGGTGCAGGAGCACGTCCAGTCGGGCCTGGAGATAGATGACCAGGTCCGGCTTGGCCACGCGAGGCCCCAGCGCCTCGAAGACGCGCTCGTAGAGGGCCAGCTCGTGCGCGTCCAGGTTGAGGTGCGCGAAGATGCGGTCCTTGGCGAACAGGTAGTCGCTGACCGTCATCGAGCTGAAGAGGTCCTGCTGGAACAGCTCCTGCTGCTGACGGAAGCGCGACAGCAGGAAGAAGATCTGCGTCTGGAACGCGAACTTCTGCCGGTCCGTGTAGAAGCTGGAAAGGAAGGGGTTCTCCTCCACCACTTCGAGGATGCGCCGTCCCGCCAGACGCTCCGCGAGGATGTTGGAGAGGCTCGTCTTGCCCACGCCAATGGGCCCTTCCACCACGATATACCGGTAGTCCATCCGCCCGAGGCCTCCCGCCCGCGGAATGCGCTTTGAGACCGCGCGCGCGAGACATCGCGCGAAGGCGCGGCCACGCACGCGGGCGGATAACACAACACGGCCGCTGGAATCCGGCAATTTTCCACGGCGTCCCGCGTCCCTTGACGCTCCGAGACGCATCTCCTACGGTCCGCGCGACTTCTTGGCGTGTGCGCGGGGTGGTCTCCGGACATGAGCGGCAGACAGCGGGCGAAGACAGTGGTGCGGCTGGAAGAGGCCCGCCAGAGCACGCCCACCCAGCGAGCGCCCACACCTCCCGTGGAGCCGGATCCGCTCTATGGCGTGGTGTTGCTCAAGACGGCCATGGAGCTGAAGCGCCGACAGGATGGCACCGTGGAGGACATCCTCCGCGGCGTGCTCGCCCGGATGCGCATCCCCGAAGCCGAGTTCTTCGCCTACCTGGAGCAGCAAGGCGGCCTGCTCCAGGCACTGGGCATGCGCGGACGCTAGCGGCGCCCTACTCCGCGGACGCTGGCGGGGCCGCCGTCACGGGGCCGAGCGCGCGCTCGATGGCGGCGAACTCCTCGGGCGCCAGCGTCTCCGCGCGGCGCTGCGGATCCACCCCCGCGGCCTCCAGGGCGGCGATGAGCGTCTCCGTCGTCCCCAGCGTCGGGTCCGACTTGATGGAGTTGATGAGCGTCTTGCGCCGGTGCGCGAAGGACGCCTTCACCACGCGGGTGAAGCGGGCCTCGTCGATGATGGGCGCGCGCGGCGACTTGCGGCGGGTGAGCCGCAGCACCGCGGAGTCCACCTTCGGGGGCGGATGGAAGCGCCACGCCTCCAGCGTGAGGACGTTCTCCGCGTCGTAGTGCATGCCCAGCAGCACCGTCAGCAGGCCGTAGTCCCGGTTGCCGGGCTCCGCGGCGAGCCGCTCCACCACTTCCTTCTGGAGCGTGAAGACCGCGCGCGAGACATGGGCCCGCTGCTCCAGCACTCGGAAGAGAATGGGGCTGGTGAGGTGGTACGGGAGGTTTCCCGCCACCGCGACGTCGGGCGCGCCAGCCACCTGGGCGAAGTCCACCGTGGCCGCGTTGCCGGACACCACGCGCACGCCGGGGATGGCCTCCTTCTCCAGCACCATCACCATGTCCCGGTCCCGCTCCACGGCGGTGACGCGGGCCCCGGTGGCGGCCAGGAAGCGCGTGAGGTGGCCCAGGCCCGGGCCCAGCTCCACCACCGGCTCATCGGCGCGCAGGTTCAGCGCGTCGGCGATGGCCTCCAGCGCGTCCTCGTCTCCGAGGAAGTTCTGTCCCCAGCTGTACTTGGCGCGCAGGCCATGCCGCTTGAGGATGTCTCTAGGCGATTCCACCCGTCTGCTCCCCTCTACATGCGCCAGGCCGGGTCGGCGGCGAGGCGGAAATCTCCGCGCAGGCCGCGGCGGTACGCCTCATACCCCGCCACCGCAATCATGGCGCCATTGTCCGTGCACAGCCGCACCGGGGGCAGGAACATGTTCAACCCCCGCTCCTCGGCCCGCGCCTGACACAGGGCCCGCAGCCGCGAGTTCGCGGCGACGCCGCCGCACAGCACCAGCTGCTTGTGGCCCAACCGGCGCGCGGCGGCCACCAGCTTCTTCGACAGCACGTCCGCCACGGCCTCCTGAAAGGACGCGCACAAATCCGCCAGCGCCTGCCCCTGCGGCACGCCGTGCTTCTGCACGTGGTGCAGCACCGCCGTCTTCAGCCCGGAGAAGGACACGTCGAAGTTGTCGCCCGGCAGCGCGCGCGGGAAGCGGATGGCCTCCGGGTTCCCCTGCTGCGCCAACTGGTCGATGGGCTGCCCGCCCGGATACGGCAGGCCGAGGATGCGAGCCGTCTTGTCATACGCCTCGCCGGCCGCGTCGTCGCGCGTGCTGCCCACCAGCCGGTACTGCCCGTAGGCCTGCACCTCGTAGAGGCTGGTGTGCCCGCCGGAGACGACGAGCCCGAGGAACGGCGGCTCCGGCGCAACCTCCAACAGCCGGATGGCCAGCAGGTGGCCCTCCAGGTGGTTGGCGCCCACGAAGGGCTTGCCCGTCGCCAGGCTCAGGCCCTTGGCCACCTGCACGCCCACCAGCAACGCGCCAATGAGGCCGGGGCCGGACGTGACGGCGATGAGGTCCACGTCGTCGAGCGTCTTGTTCGCCCGCGTCAGCGCCTCGTGGACGACGGGCAGCACCTGGACGATGTGGTTGCGGCTGGCCAGCTCCGGCACCACCCCACCCCACCGCCGGTGGATGTCCACCTGCGTGGAGACGACATCCGACAACGCGCGGCGGCCGTCCTCCACGACGGCGGCGGCAGTCTCATCACACGAGGTTTCCAGTCCTAGGACGAGCAAGGCGGCTCACTTCTCAGGGGGCCAATGAAGGAAGTGGGGCCGCCCCCGCTCAGTTGCCCAGCCCCCTGAGCAACGTGCGGACCTCTTCGGCGGAAGACCCCGTCGGTTCCAGCAACAAGTACTGCTTGTAGGCGTCGGCCGCCTGGGAATTCTTGCCGGTGAACTGTAGCGCCATGCCCAGCGACAGCCAGGCACGGGCGTTGGAGTCCTCTTCCTTGACGACCTCCTGCAACAGCTTGGCCGCCTCGCGGTAGGCCCCGTCCGTGGTGAAGCCGTTCACCAGCGCGATGCCCAGGCCCGCCTTCGCCTCCGTGGCCGTCGGCTTGAGCGCCAGCGCCTTGCGATAGCTTCCCGCCGCCGACCGGAACCGCTGACTGACGATGGCCGCCCTCGCCTGCTTCACCAGCGTGGCGAACTCGACCTCCGGATCCACGGCGGGCGCAGACAGAGTGGTGGTCTCGGTGGGGGTCGCCTCGGGCGGCTTCGGCGCCTCGGCAATGGCCGTGCCCGCATCCGGTGTAGCGGCGGGCGGCTCCGGCGGAGCCTCGGGGGCCTTGGCCGTGGTCTCTTCGAGCGGTGGCGCCTTCTCCGGAGGTGGCGTCGGCCTGGCGTCGTCGTTCACGGGCGCCTGCGTCTCCACCACGGGAGGCTTCGACGGAGGCGTCTCCGAGGGACCGCTGCCCGTCCCCGCGACAACGGCCGCGACCGCGCCGATGAGGACCACCGCCGCGCCGATGATGAGCCCGGTGCGATTGGAACGCCCCGCGTTGGCCACGGCTGCGTCACTGGAGTGAGTGGCCGCCGGCTTCCTTTCGGCCGACTGCACGGAAGAAGTGGGCGTCGCGGGCGCAACCGGGGCGGCATCCGCTGACTTCACGGACGTGACGACTCCCGCATCCGTGGGCTTCGCGGAAGCGTCCGGGGCGACCTCCCCGGGTGTCGCGGGCGCGGTGGCGGCCGGCACCGGGGATTCGAGAGACGGTTCGACCGTGCTGGCCAGTGGCGCGCTGGGCGTGGGCGGCTCAGCGGACAGTTCGGGCACGCCGTGGCCTGAATCGGGCGGCAGCGCGAGCTGGGGCGTGGCGGGGACCTCTTCGGCCACGTACTCCGCATCGACCTGCACTGACGGGATGGGCGGCGTCACGTAGCCGCTGCCACTCACCAGCGTCACCTCGGATGACGGCGGTGCCGGCGTCGGAGGGGGCACGGGCGGGAACGGATTGGGTGCCACGGCCGCGCCACCGAAGATGGGCGCACGCGGCGAGGGCGTGGGCTCGAAGGCGGGCGCGCTCGCGGCGAAGGCGGAGGAGGCGGCGCCATGGGCCCGCGGCGTATGCGACCAGCCAGAGCCCGGCCCCCACGTGGTGGGCGCGCTGATGCCCTCGGTGTCCACCCGGCTCCAGTCCAGCAGCAGGCTGCGGCGCGCGTGCTCCACGGCGCGATGGGCCGGCGGCGGCTCGACCAGGAACGCCGAAGCCTCCTGCGCGGGGACCTCTGGGACTGGCTCGGTCACCGGAACTTCCGGCGTGTACTCAGGCGTGTCCGAGCGCTTGGGCCGCGCGTGGAAGACGACCACGTTGGCGGGCTGCGCGGGCGCGGCGGGCGACGGCGCGGCCGGCTCGTCCTCCACGCCCGCGGGAGGCGCGAGCACGCTCTGCGGCATGGGCCGCGGAGAAGGCTCCGGCGCGGCGGCCACGGGCTCGGGGGCCGCTTCGGGAACGGCGGCTTCGGGAACGGGCTGCGGCGGGCTCTCCGGCGCGGGAGGCGCGGGCTCCACGGTCGCGCTGGCGGGCGGCGCCGTGTTGAGCCACTGCTCGATGCCAGGCTTGCTGCTCTGCACCGGCTCCAGTGGCGCGTTGCCCAGCTCGCGGATGAGGCCCTCGAAGTACAGCTTGCTGATGATGCCCAGCGCGGCCAGGTCCTCGAAGTCCGAGTCCTCCACCACGCGGCTCAACGCGCGCTTGCCGTCGAAGAGCCGCAGGAGCCCGTTCACCTCGTCCGGAATCTCCGACAGGCGGTCGGCGAGCTGGTGGTAGTCAATCTCGAACACCGTCTCGAGCGGCGGCAGCTGCTCGAGCATGCGGCCCCACTCGTCGAGGCGGCGCATGCCCTCCATCAGCAGGCCCTGCGTGGAGATTTCGATGCGCTCCGGACGGTCCAGCGCGCTGAACTGCACCTCGAACTGGCCCTCGAAGGTGTTCAGCATCCGGTAGAAGGCGTTCTCGCCCTTGAGCCGTCCCAGCTCCGCGTCGATGACGCGTCCGTCCTTGAAGTAGACGGTGCCGGTGCGCTCGCCCTGGATGTTGATGAGGCCCGTCTTGCGGCCAATCTCGAACGTCTGGACCAGGTCCACCACGCCCATGTCGGCGAGGCTGCCGGCGAAACCGCCCTTCGTCGTCTCCCGCTTCTCGATCCTCTCCTTCTCCGCCTTCTGGAGGATCATCTTCACGCGGGTGACGATCTCTTTGATGTAGATCGGCTTGGTCAGGTAGTCGTCACCGCCAAGCTCCAGGCCGCGCACCTTGAACTCGACCGACTTCTGACTCGTCAGGAAGACGAACGGGATGAACTTGAAGCGCTCGTCGGACTTGAGCGTCTTGCACAGCTCGAAGCCGTCCATCTCCGGCATCTTCGTGTCCGCGAGCACGAGGTCCGGAGGGCTGATCTGGACCTTCTCGAGCGCATCCTTGCCGTGAATGGCCGTCGTCACGGAGAAGCCAGCCTTCTTCAGGCTGACCTCCATGACCCGGAGGCTCTTCGCGTCACCATCGACCAGGAGCAGGTGCTGCTTGGCCACGTTCCATGCCTTTCGTCACTGCAGACGGCCCAGGGAGCCTGACGCGGGAGCATCCTGCCCGCTTTCCAGGCATGTCAATGGCTGGGGCCGGTGGGGAACCTGACTGGCCTCCTGCTGGACAGGCGGCTCGAGTCAGATGCGGGGGAGAGTCAAATCGGGCCGGGCTGAAGCACCCGTACCCACTGTGAGGCCTGCCGCTTCAGCGGAAGAAGCCTCCCTTCTTCGGAGGGTTCTTCTTGCGCATGTCGATGAGTCGCAGCTCCTGGTTCGCCTCCAGGTGCTTGGGGTTGGCGCGCACGGCCTCGCGGAAGCAACGCTCCGCGCGGTCCATGTCGCCTTCGACCCGGGCGATGACGCCGAGCTGGTAGTGCGCCCGATCACAATTCGGGTCGGCGCGCACCGCGTCCGCCATCATCTGCTTGGCCTTGGCCATGTCCGCCTTGCGCGCCGGGTCCATGTAGATGGCCCAGGCCCGAGCAGCCAGATACAGGGGCTTGGGCTCCAGCGCGTGGGCGCGGTCGTAGTGGTCGGAGGCCGTGGTGAAGTCGCGCTTGCGGAAGAAGACCTCGCCCATCTTGTAGAGGTCGTCGGCGTTGCTGTCGGCGCGGCCCTGCGGGCGGAGTACCGGAGCGGTCGGCGCGGACGCGGGCGGCTTGGGCAGGGTCTGCTGGGCCTGGAGGTTCTGCTGGTACGTCTTGCGCCGGGTGTCGTCGTAGAGGACCTCGTAGGCCTCCCGGATGGCTTCGAACACGGCGGTGATCTTCGGCGCCATGTGGGGCAGCGACGGCGGCAGGCGGTCCGGATGGAAGATCTTGGCCAGGTTGAGGAAGGCGGTCTTCACCTGGTCGCGCGAGGCGTCCTGCGAAACGCCGAGCACGTAGAAGTGGTCTCGCTTGGCCTGGACGTCCGCGAAGCGCTGCTCGAGCTGCTGGGCCAGGCGGGCCTCGTCAGGCCGGGGAGGCTCGGAGGCCGCGGGGGCC
>NZ_VHLC01000143.1:0-17828 GCF_006547355.1 Myxococcus sp. AB036A
GGCCTGGAAATGACCGGGGACGAAGGGCTTGGCGAAGTGGTCGTTCTGACCACTGTCCAACATGCGAAGCATGTGGACGGCCTCGGAGACGTGCTCCTTCTCCTCGGCGGCCAGGTGCTGGAAGAACGCGCGGACCTCGGGGTTCGAGGAGGCACGGGCGTAGGCTTCGTACTCGTTGATCGTCTCCAGCTCACGTGCCAGCACGAGGCGGATGCGCGCCACGTCGTCCAAGTCACTGTCGGGAGGGCCGGCCATTGGAACGGACCCTTGCAATCCAGGGGGTTCGGCGTCAAGCGAAACAGGGGGACGGGGTTTCGGGCTTCATGACACCGAACGGCCCGCGTAGAGTCCGCCGCTCTCGTGACCACGTCCTCGCCCGAGTCTCCGCCCCCGCCGATTGCGCCGGTTGCGCCTCCTCGTCCCGAGCGTTCAGGAGGTGGTGCCGCGCTGGTGGCGGCCGGCATCCTTGCTTCCCGGCTGATGGGCCTGGTGCGCGAGCGCGTCTTCGCCCACTACCTGGGTAATTCGGAGGTCGCGGCCGTCTTCAAGGCGGCGCTGCGCATTCCCAACTTCCTGCAGAACCTGTTCGGCGAGGGCGTTCTCTCCGGCTCGTTCATTCCCGTCTACGCGCAGCTCCTGGGCCGCAAGGACACGGAGACGGCGGACCGGGTCGCGGGCGCCGTCTTCGGCATCCTGTCCCTGGTCACGGCGGTGGTGGTGGCGCTGGGCATGGTGTTCACCCCGCTGCTGGTGGATGCCATCGCGCCCGGTTTCCAGGGACAGGAGCGGGAGCTGGCCGTCCACCTGGTGCGCATCCTCTTCCCTGGCACAGGCATGCTGGTGCTGAGCGCCTGGTGTCTGGGCATCCTCAACAGCCACCGGCGCTTCCTCCTTTCGTACCTGGCGCCCGTCGTGTGGAACCTGGTCATCATCGCCGCGTTGGTGGCCGCGGGAGGCCGCTACGAGGAAGAGGCGTTGGTTTCGGTGCTGGCCTACGCCGTGGTGCTGGGCAGCTTCCTCCAGTTCGCGGTGCAGGTGCCCTCCGTCCTCAAGTTGATGGGCCGCTTCCGCCCGACGCTGTCGCTGGCGGCGGAGCCCGTGCGGCAGGTGCTGAAGAACTTCGGGCCGGTCGTGTTGGGGCGCGGCGTGGTCCAGTTCAGTGCGTGGGTGGACACGGCCTTCGCGTCACTCATCTCCACTCGCGCGCTGTCCTCGCTGCTCTACGCGCAGACCATCTACCTCATCCCGGTGAGCCTCTTTGGGATGGCGGTGTCCGCGGCGGAGCTGCCGGAAATGTCGCGCGCCACGGGGGAGGGCGCGGACGTGGCCGCCAGGTTGCGCCAACGCATCGACGGAGGCGCACGCCGCATCTGCTTCTGGGTCGTCCCGTCGGCGGCCGCCTTTCTCTTCCTGGGGGACATGGTGGCGGCGGCGTTGCTGCAGACGGGGCGCTTCGATGCGGCGGACTCGCGCTACCTCTGGTACCTGCTCATGGGGGCTGCGCTGGGATTGGTGGCCTCCACGGTGGGGCGTCTCTATGCCTCCGCCTTCTATGCGCTGAAGGATCCGAAGACGCCGCTGCGCTTCGCGGTGGTGCGCGTGCTGGTGGGCACCCTGGGCGCATGGGTGCTGGGCCTGTGGCTGCCGGGATGGCTGGGTGTGCCGCAGCACCTGGGCGCGTTGGGCCTCACCCTGGCCAGCGGCCTGGTGGCCTGGCTGGAGGCGGGACTGCTACGCCGCAAGCTGGTGAAGCAGCTCGGGCCGGTCGGCGTCCCGTCTGGACTGCTGCCTCGCTTGTGGGGCGCCGCGGCGGTGGCTGGATTAGTGGCGGTGGGCGTCAAGGTGGGCCTCACCTCGCTGCTCGGGCCGATGCCCGGCGTGACGGCGGAGTGGGGGGGGAGCTTCCTGATGCCGCCGCGCCTGCACCCCGTTCTGGGCTTCGCAGCAGTGGCGCTCCCGTTCGGTGCTGTTTATTTCGGGATGTCAGCGGCGCTGGGCATCCCGGAGGCGGGAACGGTGTTGCGCAAGGTGGGGCGGAAGCTTCGTCTGGTGCGCTAACCACCTGGGATTGCTTGGCTCCCTGCCTGGTAAGCGGCCGCTATTTGGCGTTGCAAGCATCGGGTCCGGGATGCTCTGACGGGGTGCCTCCGTTATGGTCGGAGCGTTGGCGTCAACAGCATGTGCGTCATCTGGCTTCCTCCGGACATGGCGCGCGTGTAGAGTGCGCCGCCTTTTTCACCGGGGCCCGGCTTCTCGGGAAGCCAGGGTCGAATTCGCTTCAGGAAGGTCTCGCAGTGAGCGACGAGAAGAACGGTTCCAATTCTGGCGGGATGGGTCCCAAGAAGCCGAAGGCCACCTTCGGTGACGTGATGCTCGGCATCCCTTCCGGGGGAGCTCGCAGCGAGGGCGGTCGGGGCGAACAGCGTGGCGGTGGCCGAGGCGGCGAGCGCAGCGGCGGTGGCCGCGGTGAGCGCGACGCCCAGCCGCTTCCGGCGGGTGGTGCGCCGCGCGACGAGCGGGGGCCCCGTGGCGGGAGCGAGCGCCGTGGCGGAGGCGACCGTCGTCCGTCGGGCCCCATGGTCGTCGTGAAGCGGGCGTCGGGTGCCATCGAGACGCGCGGCCCGGTGGGGGATGCTCCCGCCGAGGCGACCGCGACGGCTGAGGACACGACCGCCGCCGCCGAATCCTCCGCTGCGACGCCGGCCCCCACGCCGCGTCCGGTCACGCCGACGCCGGCGCCGACCAGCGCGCTGTATGAGGAAGTTCCCGAGGCCCAGTCCTTCGCCGAGATGTTCGAGGCGCAGGCCAAGGAGGGGGGAACGCCCAGCCGCAAGGGCCTGCGCGTGGGCGAGAAGGTCCGTGGCACCATCTTCCAGCTCGGCGCGGACACCGCGTTCGTGTCCGTGGAAGGCGCGGCCAAGAGTGAGGCGATGATCGAGCTTCGCGAGCTGAAGGACGACGAGGGCATCCTGCGCTTCGGCGTGGGTGACACCATCGACGCGCACGTGGTGGAGGTGGGGGCCAAGGGCATCCTGCTCAGCCGCGCGCTGGCCAAGGGCAGCGCGAACCTGGCCCTGCTGGCCGAGGCCCGCGCTTCCGGCATGCCCGTCGAGGGCCTGGTGCTGAGCGTGAACAAGGGCGGTGTGGAGGTCGCCATCGGTGACATCCGCGCGTTCTGCCCCATCAGCCAGCTGGACCTGCGCTACGTGGAGAAGCCGGACCAGTTCATCGGCGAGAAGCTCCAGTTCCGCGTGAGCGAGGTCCGCGAGCGCAACGTGGTGCTGTCGCGCCGCTCGCTGCTGGAGGATGAGCAGCGGCAGCTGGCCGCGGAGACGCGCAAGAACCTGGCCCAGGGCAAGATCGTCAAGGGCAAGGTCACCGGCGTGCGCGACTTCGGCGTGTTCGTGGACCTGGGCGGCGTGGAGGGCATGATTCCCGTCTCCGAGCTTTCGTACACCCGCGTCGGTCACCCGAGCGACGTGGTGAAGGTCGGCGATGACGTCGAGGTCGAGATCCTCCGCATGGAGGCCGGCCAGCCCAACTCGCCGGACAAGTCCAAGCAGAAGGAGCGCATCACGCTGTCCATGCGCTCGCGCCAGGAGGATCCGTTCCAGAAGGCGCTGTCCGAAATCAAGGAAGGCGACCGCCTCCAGGGCAAGGTCGTCCGCCTGCAGCAGTTCGGCGCCTTCGTGGAGCTGCGTCCGGGCGTGGACGGTCTGGTCCACATCTCCGCGCTCAGCGACCGCCGCATCGCACACCCGCGCGACGTGGTGAAGGAAGGGGAGACCATCTGGGTGTCGGTGGAGAAGATCGACACGCAGGAGAAGCGCATCGGCCTGCGCCGCATCTCCGAGGAAGAGGCGCAGCGTCCTCCCGAGGAGCGCACGGCGCCCGCCGCGGAAGCCGCCGCTCCGGCGCAGCCCGCCGCGCCCCGTCCCAAGGTGGGTCAGGTCGTCGTGGGCAAGGTGGATCGCATCGAGCCGTACGGCGTGTTCCTCGCGTTCCCGGGCGGCAAGGGCTTGCTGCCCGCGAGCGAGACGGGCACCGAGCGTGGCACCGACCTGCGCAAGCACTACTCGCTGGGCCAGGAGGTGAAGGTGGCCATCCTGGACATCGACGCGTCCGGGAAGATCCGCCTGTCCGTCACCGCCGCCATCCGCGCGGAGGAGCGCGCCGAGGTGGAGGCCTGGCAGAAGACGCAGCAGCCGCAGGGCGCGGGCAAGAAGGGCTTCGGCACCTTCGCGGATCTGCTCAGCAAGGCGCGCAAGTAATTCCCTGTCTCCAGCGCTGATTTCGTTGATGTGGTCAGCGCTGGAGAAAGGTGTTGACGGTCCAGGCGAGGGACGGTACTTACCGCCTCGCCTCTCTCTACCGCGGGGTGGAGCAGCCTGGTAGCTCGTCGGGCTCATAACCCGAAGGTCGCAGGTTCAAATCCTGCCCCCGCAACTCGTTGTTCTTCGGAACTTGATTGGAATCGCAGTCAGGTTTCGAGTAGTTGAGTCTCAAGACATGTCGCGGGGTGGAGCAGCCTGGTAGCTCGTCGGGCTCATAACCCGAAGGTCGCAGGTTCAAATCCTGCCCCCGCAACTCGTTGCACTTCGAATCGCTGAACCCAAACATGTCGCGGGGTGGAGCAGCCTGGTAGCTCGTCGGGCTCATAACCCGAAGGTCGCAGGTTCAAATCCTGCCCCCGCAACTCAAGTCGGCCCGGTCATTCTCATGGAATGGCCGGGCCGATTTCTTTTTGCGCGTCTCGACACTTCGAGCGTCCTCCGGCACGGCCGCCCTGCGTCCCGCCGAGCGCGTTGTGTTCGCTGGTGAAGGCGTACCCGGCACCACGGTCCATCTTCCTCGTAGGGGATTGCCCCCACCGGTGATGCGCGGCTCACGCCGCCGACAACGACGAGGAGGAGTCCATGGACGCCGACATCACGCATGTCCTGCTGGTCGGAGGTACGGGGCGTTTTGGTGGCAGGTTGGCGTCGGCGCTGCTGGCGCGTCCCGGCATCCACCTGCACGTGTTGGTACGTCCGGGCACGCGCAGCGACGCGCTGGTGAGCCTGGCGGAGCATGGGGTGACGTTGGTGAGCGGGACGCTGGATGACATGCGCTCGCTCGATTCGGCCTTGGAGGGCGTGGACGCGGTGGTCTCCGCCGTGAGCGGACCACCCGAGGTGCAAGTGGAAGGGCAACTCCGGTTGCTGGACTCCGCGCGGCGGCATGGCGTCATCCGCTTCATCCCTTCGGACTACTCGCTGGACTACACCGACGCGGACGCGGGTGACGCCTTCATGGATGCGCACCGCCGTGTCGCGGACGCCGTGGTGAAGAGCGGCGTGCCGCACACCTTCGTCCTCTGCGGCGCGTTCATGGAGACGGCGCTGTCGCCGCAGGCGCAGGTGTTCGACTTCGAGCGCGGCGTTGTCTCGTACTGGGGCACGGGGGACGAGCCCTTCGACGTCACCGCGATGGCGGATGCGGCGCGTTGGGTGGCGGAGGTGTTGGTGGATCCTCACGCCGCGGGCCGGCGGCTGGAGTTCGTGGGGGACGTGGCGACGGTGAATGACGTGGCCGCCCTGTACGAAGCGCTGACCGGTCAGCGCCTGCGCCGCCTGTGCAGGGGAAGTGTGGAGGACCTTCGCCGGCAGCTCGTGCGCGCACGGCCCGAAGGCGTGTCCGTTCAGGTGTCTTCAGCGGAGCTGAGTCTGCTCTCGCAGCTTGCGGGGAAGGGGAGACTGCGCGAACCGGCCAATGCCGAGTACCCGCGGCTCCGGCCCATGACGCTGCGCGACTTCCTTGAAGCACGGTGGAGGGTGTCGACATCCGCGCGGGCGACGTTGCCACTCGCTCCACCGCCGTAGCCCGCGAGCATCGCGGACACTCGGTGGAGTCAGCGCGTCTCGGTGGCGGTGCGCTGCGGGCTCGGGTCGCACGCCAGCAGGGCGCACTGCGTCGCGGGCGCGCACTGATCATCACAGCAGCGCAGATGTCCCCAGGGGCAGCCACGGGATGTGGCCGTGCTGTTTTTCTCCTCGGAGGCGGATTGCGTCGCGCTTCCTGAGTCCTTTGTGCCTCTGTCGCCGCGCGACATGGACTCAGGTGTCGCGTTACCCGGGTCCATGGTGGCTTCGGCGCGCGGGAACGGGCGTTCCGCGGTGCCCAGACACCAGTCGCGCCAAGCACAAGTGCCTAGAACACCACTCCCCAGACGCCTGCGCGTCCATAACCAGCGCTCATGGCTCCCGCATGTTCGACGCAACCTGCCGTAATTGCGGAATTCTGCGCTCCGTTGGAAAAAATGCGCATGTCGCCTTTTAACTTACATCCGATCGGGCACTAATCTCTCCGCCAGGTGACAATCTGTCACTTGGTCGCCTTCTGACCGTGACTGGGAGTTTCGGCGATGGGGCCGGAACCTTGGACCCAGGCTGTAAGGAAGGCGGCCACCCCCGCCGTCGTAAATGGAGTTTCCCCACGTGAGAAGGTTGGTTGCCACGCTGTCCGGGCTTGCCCTGGTACTGTCCGGTACCAGTTCCGTCGCCCGGACGCTGCCGAACTACGATGCACTCCAGGACGCGAAGCCCGCGGGTCGTGCTACCGCGGGATTCAAGCCGGTCAACAGCAGCCTGAAGGGGGCGCGGGTCGCCCACAAGGACTCGCTGACCGGTTCCCCGACGTTCATCTGGACGCACCCGACTGTGGAGCAGACGAAGCTCCGCGGCGAGTACGCGAAGATGTCTCCCGCCAAGGCGGCGCTGGCGCAGATTTCTGCCCACGCTCCTCTCTACGGTCTCTCTTCGTTTGAGGCCGCGGGCGCGACGGTCACCAACGTCAGCACCAACACGCAGGGCGTGAAGGTCGTGACGCTGGCCCAGGAGTCCTCGGGAATCGAGGTCTTCCGCCAGTCGCTGAAGGTGCTGCTGAACAAGCACAACCAGGTGGTTGCCATCTCCGGCAGCCTCTCCAAGCACGGTTCCGCGGAGATCCCCAAGGCCAAGGCGCGCTTCACGTTGCCTGCGACCGAGGCGATCGCCGTGGCCTATAAGGACCTCACGGGCGCCGCGCTGGACCGCAACCTGCTCACCCGCGTGAGCGACGCGAAGAAGGGCGATAAGTACTCGCACTTCACGCTGGCCAGCTACGCGCGTCCGCTCGAGGAGGGGTTTGTCATCCCCGCCCGCGCGAAGCAGGTCTACTTCCCGCTGCCTGGCAAGCTGGTCCCCGCGTACTACGTGGAGATCAACACGGGCCGCGCGAACAGCGTGGACTCGGACTACTTCGCGTACGTCATCTCGGCCGCCGACGGTCAGTTGCTGATGCGCAACGACCTGAAGGCGCACGCGGAGTTCAGCTACCGTGTGTTCTCGGACACGACGCCGCCGTACACCCCGCACGACGGTCCGATCGGCAGCGGCGGTACGCCGCACCCGACCGGCAGCCCGGACGGCTACCAGTCGCCGTACGTTCCGGCGAACCTGATCACCCTCGAGAGCCTCCCGTTCAGCCGGAACGATCCCTGGCTGCCGGACGGCGCGACGGAGACGGTGGGTAACAACGTCGACGCGTACGCGGACCTCACCGCGCCGGATTACTTCAACGCCGGCGACCTCCGCGCTTCCGTCACGGCTCCGGGCGTGTTCGACCGGACCATCGACTTCGGCATCCAGCCGAACGCCAACAACGAGCAGATCGCCGCGGCGACGACGAGCCTGTTCTTCCTGAACAACTGGCTCCACGACTGGTACTACGACGCCGGCTTCGACGAGGCCTCCGGCAACGCCCAGCATGACAACTTCGGGCGTGGCGGCGTGGGTGGTGACCGTCTGCAGGCGCAGGCGCAGGACTACAGCGGCACCGACAACGCCAACATGCTCACGCCGGCGGACGGTGCGTCGCCGCGCATGCAGATGTACCTGTTCGCCGGGCCGCGCAACTCGCGCCTGACGGCGAACGCTCCGGCGGAGGTCGCGGGTGACTACGAGGGTGGCGTCTCCTCCTCCTTCGGTCCGCAGACCTTCAGCGTCACCGGCGACGTGGTGGCGGCGCAGGACGCGGCCAACACCACGGGCCCGACGGACCGTGACGGTTGCACCGCGCTGACCAACGCGGCCGAGGTCACTGGCAAGATTGCCATCATCGACCGCGGCAGCTGCGACTTCACCATCAAGGTGACCAACGCGCAGAACGCGGGCGCCATCGGCGTCATCATCCACGACAACGTCGCGGGTCCCACGATCGACCTGGGCGGCGAGTCCACCACCATCACCATCCCCACGCTCCGCGTGAACCTGGATGATGGCAACGTGCTGCGCAGCGGTCTGCCGGCGCTCAACGTCACCCTGTGGCGTGGTCCGACCACGTGGATCGACGGCACCATCGACAACGCCATCGTGGCGCACGAGTGGGGTCACTACATCAGCAACCGCCTCGTCGCGAACTCGTCCGGTCTGGTGAACAACCAGGGCCGCGCGATGGGCGAGGGCTGGGGTGACTTCACCGCCCTGCTGATGATGGTTCGCGCCGAGGACATCAACGTCCCGTCCAACGCGAACTGGAACGGCGCCTACGCCGCCGCGGGCTACGCCACGCGCGCGGACGCGAACTCCGAGTTCTTCGGTATTCGCCGTGGCACGTACTCGTCGGACCAGACCAAGAACGCGCTGTCGTTCCGTCACATCATGGACGGCGTGGCGCTGCCCACGGGCGTGCCGTTCAACGGCAACACGGGTCTGCCGAACTCGCAGGTCCACAACTCCGGCGAGATCTGGGCGACGATGCTGTGGGAGTGCTACACGTCGCTGCTCCGCGCGCATCCGTTCCAGGAGGCGCAGGACCGGATGAAGAGCTACCTGGTCAACGGGTACAAGCTCACGCCGGCGGCCCCCACGTACCTGGAGGCGCGTGACGCCGTCATCGCGGCGGCCTACGCCAACGACCCGGCGGACGCCGAGCGGTTCTGGGCGGCCTTCGCCAAGCGCGGCGCGGGCGTCGGCGCCGTGGCTCCGGACCGCTACTCCACGAACCACGCCGGTGTCGTGGAGAGCTTCGTGGTTGGTTCGGCCATCCAGATCGTGTCGGCCGAGTTCATCGACGACGTCGAGGCTGGCTCGTGCGACCTCGACGGCATCCTGGACAACGGTGAGACGGGCCGCATCGAGGTCACCGTGCGCAACGCGGGCGCGCTGCCTGCGTCCGCCTCCAGCGTCAACCTGTCCTCCGCCTTCTCGGGTCTCGAGTTCGGCAACGGTGGTCAGGCGAGCTTCCCGGTCATCCCCGTGTTCGGTACGGCCACGGTCTCCATCCCGGTCTCGCTCACGGGCGCGACGGGCCAGCAGGACGTGACCATCGACATCGCGGCGCGTGATGCGGGCCAGGCGATCCCCGGCGACATCACGGACAGCATCATCCTCACGACGCACTTCGACGAGCGTGCGAACTCCTCCAACATCGAGGACGTTCAGATCACCCCGTCCAAGCTGCCTTGGGAGACCGATTACGACGAGGCCCTGACCCCGGCCGTGTTCAGCGTGGTCACGTTCGAGGACGGCAACCGCACGTTCTACGCGGAGAACACCCCGTCCTTCGCCGACGTTCGCCTCATCTCGCCTGAGCTGCACGTCAGCGCGACCGAGCCCTTCGTGATCAACTTCCTGCACGCTTGGGACTTCGAGGACGACTACGACGGCGCCACGGTCGAAATCACCGAGGACGGTGGCCAGACCTGGGTGGACATCGGCGATCCGATCCACAACACGGTTCTCGAGAACTACGAGGGCAACCTGAACCCGCTGGCTGGCAAGCCCGCGCTGTCCAGCTACAACCCTCAGTTCCCGGGCATGCTCCCCGCGACCATCGACCTGGGCACGGCCTACGCCGGCAAGACGGTGCAGGTCCGCTTCCGCGTCGGTACGGACATGAGCGCCGGCTACACGGGCTGGCTGTTGGACGACCTCGAGTTCAATGGCATCACGAACACCCCGTTCACCACCATCGCGGCTGAGGATGGCGTCTGTGTGAACCCCTGGCCCATCGCCAACGCCGGTCCGGACCGCTCCATCGCGCCGGGTGAACTGGTGAGCCTCTACGGTTCGGCTGCCGATCCGGAAGGCCAGCCGGTGACCTTCACCTGGGCACAGACGTCTGGTCCCGCGGTCACCCTGGCGGGTGCTGACACCCTGACGCCGTCGTTCACGGCGCCGCAGGTCACCGCGGCCACCGAACTGGTGTTCACGCTGACCGTCTCCGACGGCGTCAAGACGGCCACGGACTCGGTGACCGTGACGGTGGCGCTGCCCAACCATGCGCCCACCGTGAACGCGGGCCTCGACGGCACGGTCGAGGAGCGCGCTGAGTACACGCTGAGCGGCTCCGCCAGCGACGAGGACGGCGATGCCCTCACGTACCTGTGGACCCAGGTCTCCGGTACGCCGGTGGCGGTGAAGGACTACACCACGCCGACGGCGACGTTCATCGCGCCCGAGGTCACGCTGGATGAGCCGCTGGTCTTCCGTCTGACGGTCAGCGACGGCATCGCTACGGCGAACGACACGGTCACCGTGACGGTCACCAACGCGAACCGCGCGCCCATCGTCTCCGACACGTCCGTGGCCTTCGCCGCGGGTACTGTCACCGTGACGGCCTCCGCGGTCGACCCGGATGGTGACGCGCTCAGCTACAGCTGGGAGCAGACGGGTGGTTCGACGGTCGCCATCAATGGCGCCGATACGTCCGCCATCTCCTTCGCCACCCCGGTCCCGGGCTCGTACGAGTTCACCGTGACGGCGACGGACGGCTCGGCCTCTGCCTCCAAGGCGGTGCCGGTGACCATCATCGACGGTTCTCTGCCGGTGAACTCTGCGCCGACTGTGAACGCGGGTATCGATGCCACGGCGAACGCCGGCGACACCGTGGCGCTCAGCGGCTCCGCGAGCGACGCCGAGGGTGACACGCTGACGTACCTCTGGGAGCAGATCGGTGGCACGCAGGTGACCCTGACGGGCGCCGACACCCTGACGCCGTCGTTCACCGCGCCGAGCACGGTCAACGGTGACACGCTGGGCTTCATCCTGACGGTCAGCGACGGCACCTCGACCACCAGCGACGTCGTGCGCGTCGTCGTGGCGGCGGACCCGGGTGCCAACCCGAGCAACACTGCTCCGGAAGTGGACGCGGGTGAGTCGGCTGTCGTGGCGGAGGGCGCCACCGTGACGCTCAACGGCACGGCGACCGACGCTGACGGTGACACGCTCGTCATCGTCTGGACGCAGATCGCCGGCACGCCCGTGACGCTGTCTGACGCGACCTCGTTGACGCCGACGTTCACCGCGCCGGCCTCCTCCGAGCCGCTGAGCTTCCTCCTGATGGTCAACGACGGTACGGCGACTGTGGTCGACGTGACGTCCATCAGCGTGACCGAGGAGAACGACGCGCCGGTGGCGTCCGCTCGCGCGGTGCTCTCTGGCAACCAGACGTCGGCCACGCTCGACGGCTCGGCTTCCAGCGACGCGAACGGCGATGCGCTGACGTACCGCTGGACGCAGGTCTCCGGTCCGAACGCGACCATCTCCGGCGCGGACCAGGCGGTTGCGGTCGTCAACCTGCCTGACCTCGACGACAAGACGGCGTCGTTCTCGTTCCGCCTGACGGTGACGGACTCCGCGGGCGTCGAGAGCAGCACCACCGTGCAGTTCTCCGCCCGCAACGGCGGTGACAGCGGTGGCTGCTCCGCGACGGGCGCGGGCGCTCCGGTCGGCATGATCGGCCTGGCGCTGCTCGGCCTGCTGCGCCGCCGTCGTCTGAACTGAGACGCGCGGGTCCTCCTCCTGCCTCCGGGTGGAAGGAGGCCTCCGCGGGGCCCGGATGAAGTGAGTGTCCGGGCGTCGCGGAACGCCGACTGAAGATGGACTTCCTGGCGGCCGGCTCCCGGATTCAAGGGGGCCGGCCGTCGACTTTTCCGGGCCGAGGGGCCGCGGACCTCAGAGGGGCCGCACGTGCTCCGCGAGGCGTCCGGTGGCCATCAGCTCGTGCAACTCGTCGCCCATGCGCTCGCTTTCGGAGACCACCTGGTTCCAGGCACGCATGCGCTCAGCGTCCTTCATCCGTTCGAAGTCGATCCGGTCCGGGATCCGGCCGCCAGGAAGGCGGGCCACCAGCTCCGGAGACGGGGCGATGAGCAGCGCCCTGCGGAAGTTCTGGGGCCGTGCCCGCCGCCACCGAAGCGACTTGTCGAACCAGCCCGGCACCACGTACGGGTAGAAGTGCGGGTACAGCACCAGGCCCGTGCCCGGGCCGAAGTCCAGGTCCAGGTGGTAGTCGACCACGCCGCCGTCGCGAAACACGCCCGCGGGCGCGCCGGGAATACGCACGCCGCTGAAGAGCAGGGGGATGGAGCCTGACGCCAGCAGCGCCAGCCGGAGGTTCTCTCGTGTCAGTGGCAGGTGGGTGGAGGGCAGGTCCTTGAGCCCGGCGAAGGGGCTGGTGTCCCCGGCCGAGTGGAAGATGACGCGCTCCATGTGGAGCCCCAGCGTCCGTCGGCTGACCAGGTTGCCCAGGGCGCAGAGCACGAGCCCGAAGAGCTGCGCTCGTGGGCCTTCCATTCCCACCGCTCCCCGGCACAGGGCGGTGACGACATGCAGCCGTGCCCAGGGGTGGTCCAGAATCTCCGCTTCACCGTCCTCGCCCAGCAGCGCATCCAGGATGCGCTCGCAGGTCTCGCTCACCTGGGTGGGCGTGGGCTTGGGCGGATAGCGTTGGTCGATGTACGCCGCCTCGAAGCGGCGCAAGGCCAGCACCGGGTCCTTCTGGGCCACGCAGGCGAGCCGCCAGCTTCCAATGGAACTGCCGATGAGGTGGAGGGGGCGCGAACGGTTCTGGAAGAGGCCGGCGAAGAGCGCCCGGTCCAGTCCCGCCAGCACCAGCCACTTCGGACCGCCGGAGGCACCGGGGACGACGTCCACGTCGTCCCAGCGCAAGCCTCGTTCGCGAATGAGCCGGAGCGCGTCCGGCCCGGCCAGGAGCGTGAGGTGGGAGGCCATATCGGCCCGCCAACCTAACGAAGCCCCACCGGGGTTGCGACTCTTCGCGTGCCCCCGGGGTGCTGTAGCCTCCCACCATGAAGAAAACCGCAGCCTCTCCCGGCTCCCCGGTGGACCTCAGCCGCCGCACCCTCCTGCGCGGAACGGCCGCTGCCACGGCGCTTGCTTCACTGGATGTCCCCGCCCAGGCGGCCCCGACGCCGGAGCGGCCCTTCGAACTGGCCGAGGCCACCGTGGTGGACCTCCAGGCCGCGATGAAGGCAGGCGAGCTCACCGCACAAGGCCTCGCGGAGCGCTACCTCGCGCGCATCGCCGACTGGGACTCGCGCGGGCACCTGCCGCTGCGCTCCGTCATCGAGCTGAACCCGGACGCGCTCGCCACGGCCGCCGCGCTCGACCAGGAGCGCCGCGAGAAGGGACCCCGGGGCCCGCTGCACGGCATCCCGGTGCTCCTCAAGGACAACATCGCCACCGCGGACCAGATGCAGACGACGGCGGGTTCCCTGGCGTTGGTGGGCGCGCGGCCGCCGCGGGACGCGTTCATCGTGGAGCGCCTGCGTGCCGCGGGCGCGGTCATCCTGGGAAAGACGAACCTGAGCGAGTGGGCCAACTTCCGCTCCACGCGCTCGGCGAGCGGCTGGAGCGCGCGGGGTGGCCAGACGCGCAACCCGTATGCGCTGGACAGGACCCCTTCGGGTTCCAGTTCGGGGGCGGGCGCGGCCACGGCGGCCAACTTCTGCGCCGTGTCCGTGGGCACGGAGACGGATGGCTCCATCGTGTCGCCCGCGGCGGCCAGCGCGTTGGTGGGGCTCAAGCCGACGGTGGGACTGGTGAGCCGCTCCGGCATCATTCCCATCTCCCACAGCCAGGACACGGCTGGCCCCATGACGCGCACCGTGGCGGATGCCGCGGCGCTGTTGAGCGTGCTCGCGGGCGTGGACCCTTCGGACGCGGCGACGGCGGCGAGCCGGGGCAAGGCCCATGCGGACTACACCCGGTTCCTCGACGTGGACGGGCTGAAGGGCGCTCGCATCGGCGTGCCCCGGGAGCGCTTCTTCGGCTACCACCCGGCCACCGACGCGCTCGTGGAGGAGGCCTTGGCCTTGATGAAGTCCCGCGGCGCCATCCTCGTGGACCCGG
Organism: Myxococcus sp. AB036A; assembly: GCF_006547355.1. Lineage (NCBI taxonomy): Bacteria > Pseudomonadati > Myxococcota > Myxococcia > Myxococcales > Myxococcaceae > Myxococcus > Myxococcus sp. AB036A. Next base: position 14,175 of record NZ_VHLC01000143.1, read on the forward strand.
CGCCGATTCCCGCGGTGGCGCAGGTGGACGCCCCCGAGCTGGAGGTCCTCCTCTACGAGTTCAAGGCGGGGCTGGAGGCCTATCTTGCGACGTTGGAGGAGGGGACGGCCCCGCGCACGCTCGCGGAGCTCATCCGCTACAACGAAGCGCACGCGCCGTCGGAGCTGCCGTACTTCGGCCAGGAGCTCTTCCACATGGCTCAGGCCAAGGGGCCCCTGACGGACAAGGCCTATCTCAAGGCCCTCCAGGCTTGCCGCCGTCTGTCGCGCGCGCAGGGGTTGGACGCGGTGATGAAGAAGCACAAGCTGGATGCGCTGGTCGCGCCGACGCAGGCGCCCGTGGGGCTCATCGACCCCATCAACGGGGACCACTGGCTGGGCAGCAGCTCCACGCCCGCGGCTGTATCAGGCTACGCCTCCATCACCGTGCCCGCGGGGTTCGTGTACGGCTTGCCCGTGGGGCTGTCCTTCATCGGCGGGGCCTGGAGCGAACCCGTCCTCTTGAAGCTGGCTCATGCCTATGAACAGGCGTCGAAGCACCGCCGCCCGCCCACCTTCGCGGAGACGGCGGACCTGCGGGTGCACGCTGGCGCGGGAGGCCCACCCGCGAAGCCCTGACTCAGGGCTCCGGTGACGTGGCCCAGGGCGTGGTGGCCTGGAGCACGGCTTCTTGGAGCGCCTCCGTGCGCAGGTGCGCGATGTGCTGGTACTCCGGGTCCGCCACCATCTGTAGGAAGGCGGCGCGGCTGGGATAGCGGACCAGGAGCACCGCGTCCCACGTCTGTCCGGGATCGGCCACCAGCGCCGTGGAGCCGTCTCCGGCGTAGAGGGGCTGGGCGCCCACCTTCTGGATGAAGGGCATCACCGCGCTCGCATAGGCCTCATAGGACGCGCGGCCGCCTTCCTTGAAGCGCACCAGGTTCAGGATGACCACGGGGCCCCCGGGATCCTCCCGCATGAAGCGTTCAACGTCGGTGTGCTGAGGATCGACGGCCATGGTGCCTCCTCGGTTCGGGATGAAAGCTATTCCAACGTGCCAACGGAGCCGCCACCGGGCTGCTCGCGCTGGTGGTCGAGATACGCGGCGAAGCCTGCCTTGGATTGGATGCGGAAGGCGGGGATTCGGGCGAGCGCCTCGGGCGGGAAGACGTATTGCTCACACACGAGGCTGGCGCGGGTCGCGCCTTCCTGGCTGCCAGTGAAGGGCCGCACCTCGTGTTGGAGGTCGCCGCGGAAGTGCACCAGCAGGCCCTCGCGTGGGCGGATTTCACCCACGGGGGTGTCATTCTGGAGAAGGCGCAGCTCGCCACCCCAGGCGCGCTCGGGGACCTGGAGATACAGCACGCTCACGTGCCGGGGCGTCGCATCGGGGACGCCGCTGGGCTCCTGCAGTGTCGCGTCGATGTGTCGCCCCACGCCGCGCCCCGCCTCGAGCAACAAGAGGTTGAGATAGAATGCATTGGGGGCGGGCTGCTCCCGCCGCGAACCCCAGAGCCGCTCATGCCAAGGCAACAATCCTGTCGCATGGATCGGGTCCAGCACGTGGGCCAGGTAGCGCACCAGAAAGGGGAAGCGGGCCTCCAACGTGGCGCGGCCCTCGTGCGTGAAGATGAAGGCAAACCCCCGGCTGGCCTGGAACGTCCCCATCAACGGACTGCGTGCCACGAAGCGCGAGCCGAGCAGGGCGGTCCGCAGCTCATGAAGCGCGCTGCGGGGCAAGGCCTCTCGGCGGGTGATGTAAGCGCGCACGGGGAGACTCGGACTTCAGGGTGAATAAGAGAACCGTAGCAGTTTTACAGCCTACCTTATAGGTTGCAGCCTAGCCGATGCTACTCAACTCCTTGGAGACGGACACATGAGCCAGCAACCTCGAGCCTCTCACGCGCCTCCGCCCGCCGCTCTGCAGATGACGCAAATGGTCTATGGCTTCTGGGTTTCCCGAAGCCTTCAAATCATGGCGGAACTCGAGCTCGCGGATACCATCGGTGATACGCCCAAGACGGTCGAGGAGCTCGCCGAGGCCAGTGGGACGCATGCGCCCACGCTGCGCCGGCTGTTGCGACTGCTCAGCGGCCTGGGGGTGCTCGTGAAGGATGAGTCCACGCAGCGCTGGGCCCTCACGGAGCTGGGCGGAATGCTTCGCAAGGACAACCCCGGCTCCGTGTATGGCTCGCTCCGGGCGCATGGACACATCCTGTCGTGGCAGGCGTGGGGAGACCTGGTCACCGCCTTGAAGACGGGCAAGCCCACGGTCGAGAAGTTCATGGGCGACACGTTCTTCAACTACATGACGACGCATCCCGATGTCGCCGCCATCTTCAATGGCAGCATGGCCGCGTACCAGACGCTGAACGCGCCCGCCGTGGTGAACGGATATGACTTCTCCTCCGCGCGCAGCATCGTCGACGTGGGCGGCGGAACAGGCATGCTGCTGACGCACATCCTCAAGGCCAATCCCGGCGTCCGCGGCACCGTCTTCGAAATGCCACACGTGGCGGTGGAAGCCCGCGAGCGAATCGCCGAGCAGGGGCTGTCGCAGCGGTGTGACGTCGTCGCTGGTGACTTCTTCGAGCGCATCGCTCCCGAAGGCAAGGACGTCTACATCCTGTCGCAGATCCTCCATGACTGGGATGACGAGCAGAGCCTGCGCATCCTCAAGTGCATCCGCGCGGCGATGCGTCCCGACTCGCGGTTGCTCATCGTGGAGACGGTGCTGCCCGGCGACAACGTGCCCCACTTCGGCAACCTCTACGACCTGGCCATGCTCGTGCTCGTGGGCGGCCGGGAGCGCACGGGGCCGGAGTACACGGCGCTCTTGGAGAAGGCGGGGCTGAGACTGTCCAACGTCTTCCCGACGACGATGCCGCCCAGCGTCGTCGAAGCCGTGGTGGCCTGAGCCACCAGCGGTCGCCGTGAGGTGGGGGCTCAGTGGTCCGCCCGCCTCCGGCGCTGCCGGGACGTGTCGAGCATGTTCAGCAAGGCCTTCTCCGAACAGTGGAGGCTCCCGCTCCGCGTCTCCGCCAGCTCGTCCACGGAGTCGAACCAGGTGTCCACCACCTGGCCGCGCTCGAACATGGCGAGCACGGACGGGTAGATATACGAGGACCGCGCCACCGCGGGGGTGTTGCCCAGGTGCTCGGCGGCCTCCTTCACGGCGGCCACCAGGGTCTTCTTGATCACCGTCTTCTTCACCAGGCCACCGGTGCCTCCGGATCGCTGGGGCCGTACTCTCGCGCTGGAGCCGCTCGAGCTGCGTCTCGGGCCGGGCTGCTGGCCGGGGACTGGACCGCCGGGCTGGTTCCGCGTGAGGGGCCATGCGCCTTGAGTCAGGGGAATCCCGCCCACCCCATATGAGCTGTCCTCCTGTAGTGCTCAGGGTGGGGCTGCGCGGCAACGCAGGTGCCGTCCGGCCGCCCGCCCAGGGTCGGGGCAGAAAAGCGCAAGGCGCGTTTTCGATGGGAATGACATTCGTTTAGAGTGGTGCGCAAGCCGCATGAGCGCCTTCCTCGACACCATTCTGGCCTTCCCGACCGCCATCTTCACCATCGTCCTCGGTGTGGTGATGACGTACTGGCTGTTCGTCATCGTGGGCGCGGTCGGCATCGACCTCTTCGATGGCGACATCACGCTGGAGTCGGGCGGCAAGGCGCTGGGC
>NZ_VHLC01000144.1:0-17138 GCF_006547355.1 Myxococcus sp. AB036A
GGGCATCCAGCACCTGGCCGTCTACGTGGATGACATGGACGCGGCGCTCGCGCGCTTCCAGGCGGCGGGAGGCGAGGTCTTCTCGAGCCCCCACGAACTGCCTGCACTGGAGAAAGGCCCGGGCAACGCCTTCTGCTACGCCCGGGCCCCCTGGGGCACCATCATCGAGTTCATCACCTACCCGTCGCCCCAGCCCTACGAGCAGCAGACCGCGCTGCGGCGCTGGAAACCGCCGGAGCGCGGCTGAACCTCCGTCACAGCGCCGCGCGGACCGCCTTCATCGCGCCGTCGTAGTCCGGCTCGTGCGTCATCTCCGGGACAATCTCCCGGAACACGACCTTGCCCTCACGGTCCACCACGAAGGTGCTGCGCGCGAGCAGCCCCAGCTCCTTCATGTACACGCCGTACTTCTCACCGAACTCGCGGTCCTTGTAGTCCGACAGCGTGGTGACGTTCTGGATGCCCTCGGCGCCGATGAAGCGCCCCAGCGCGAAGGGCAGGTCCAGCGTGACGAACCACACCTTCACGTCCGGCCCCAGCGCCGTGGCTTCCTTGTTGAACGCGCGAAGCTGCGCCGCGCACACCCGCGTGTCCACGCTGGGCGCCACGCTCAACACCACCACGCTGCCCTTCACGTCCGACAGCCGCACGGCGTCGTTGAGCCCCTTGAAGACGGTGAAGTCCGGAGCGGCGTCGCCCACCTTCACCTCGTCCCCCACCAGCGTCACCGGCTGCCCCTTGAACGTGACGATGCCCTTGTGCTCGGCCATGGAATGCCTCCTCCTCCGGAAAGGGGCGCGGACTACTTCACCAGCAACGCCGCGCCAATCAGACCGCTGTCGTCTCCCAACTCCGCGTCCGCGATGAGCAGGCCCTCGCGCGACGTGGTGGAGGACCAGGCGCGCACGCCCTCCTCCACACGACGCCGCAGGCCCGGGCAGTGCCTCAGCACGCCGCCACCCAGCACCAGCCGCGCCGGGTTGAGCATCGTCACCTGGTTGGCCACGGCCAGGGCCAGGAACTGCGCCGCCCGCGCGTAGACTTCGCCGGCCGCCACGTCGCCCGCCTCCGCCGCCTGCTCCAACGTCACCGGGGTGATGCGCGCCGGGTCTCCGCCCGTCAGCCGCGCCACCTCCGGCGCACCACCGCTGGCGAGCAACTCCCGCGTCTGCGCGATGAGGTTGTGGCCACCGGCGTAGGCCTCCAGGCACCCCAGCTCACCACAGCCGCAGCGGCGCCCGCCGGGAACCACCTTGATGTGGCCCAGCTCGCCCGCCACACCGCCACCGCCGTCCACGAGCCGTCCGCCCGCGATGATGGCGCTCCCCACCCCCGAGCCCACGAACACCACCAGCATGTCCTGGGAGCCCCGACCCGCGCCGGCGTGGAATTCGCCCCACGCCGCCGCGGCCAGGTCATTCACCACGCGCACCGGCTGGCCCAGCCGGTCCGTGAGCAGCGCGCCCAGCGGCACGTTGCGCCAGCCCAGATTGGGAGCCACCGACAGCACGCCCGAGTCCTTGTGAATCTGCCCGGCGGCCGCCACACCACACGCGCCCAGCGGCACACCGGCGACCATCACCGCGTCCGAGGCCGCCTGGGCAATGGTCTCCACGACCCCCGAGGGACTGCGCTCCACCAGGGCCACCTTCGAGGAGGCGAGCAGATTGCCAACCTCGTCCACCACGGCGGCACGGGCGAAGGTCCCCCCCAGGTCGATTCCGAGCGTTGGCATGAGCGCGTCCTCTCAGGGCTTCAGCTTGGAAACCAACGCGGCCGCCAGCGCTTCCACTTCCTTCTGGCGCGCCTCGTCCTTGAGCTTCCCGTCCGGGGTGAAGGCATCCGACACGCGGGCCATGTGCACCTGCGTGGGCAGCACGTGCGCCCCCACGGAGGCCATCACCTGCCGCAGGTGCGGCTGCATGCGCGCGGTGCCGAAGACGCCGGGCGTGGCGCCCATCATCGCCACCCACTTCTCCTGGAAGAGCCTGCCGGGCGGGCGGGACACCCAGTCGATGGCGTTCTTCAGGCCTCCCGGAATGGAAGAGTTGTACTCCGGGCTGGCGATGAGCAGGCCCTGGGCCTTGCCCAGCCGCTCGCGCAGCTCCTCCACGGGAGCGGGCAGGGCCTTGGCCTCCACGTCGCCGTCGTAGAGGGGCAGCTCCAGCGTCTTCAGGTCCACCACGTCCACCTCCGCGCCCAGCGAGCGGGCGTGGGCAACGGCGATGGCCAGGAGCTGGCGGTTGAAGCTCCCCGTCCGGAGGCTGCCACTGATGGCGAGGATGCGCGGCGTCGTCATGTCAGCCCCCGACCTCGACCTTGACCTTCTCCACGGTGCCCTCGATGAGGGCCTGGATTTCCTTGAGGCGCTCGGGCGTGTTGGCCTCGAAGCGCAGCACCAGGATGGGCTGCGTGTTGGAGGCACGGATGAGGCCCCAGCCGTCGGGGAACGTCACGCGCACGCCGTCCACGTCGATGATGTCGTGGCCCGCGTCGCGCAGCGTCTCCGTGGCGCGCTTCACCATCTCGAACTTCTTCTCTTCCTTCGTGTCGAAGCGCAGCTCCGGGCTGGCGTACGTCTTCGGCACGTCGGACAGGAGCTCCGACATGGTCGCCTTCTCGTGCGTGAGAATCTCCAGCAGGCGCGCGGTGGAGTAGATGGCATCGTCGAAGCCGAAGTAGCGGTTCTTGAAGAAGATGTGGCCGCTCATCTCTCCTGCCAGCTCCGCCTGCGTCTCCTTCATCTTCGACTTGATGAGCGAGTGCCCGGCCTTCCACATGATGGGCTTGCCGCCGCGCTTCGCGATGTCGTCGTACAGCGTGTAGCTGCACTTCACCTCGCCGACGATGGCCGCGCCCGGGCTCTCCTTCAGCACGTAGCGGCTGAAGAGCACCATCAACTGGTCGCCCCAGAGGATGTTGCCCTGGTCGTCGATGACGCCGATGCGGTCGCTGTCGCCGTCGTAGGCGATGCCCACCTCGGCCTTCTCGCGCTTCACCGCCGCGATGAGGTCCTCCAGGTTCTCCACCACCGTCGGGTCCGGGTGGTGGTTGGGGAACGTCGCGTCCATCTCACAGAACAGGGGCACCACGTCGAAGCCCATGCTCTCGAACAGCGGCACCGCGATGGCGCCGCCCGTGCCGTTGCCGGCGTCGATGACGATGCGCATCCCCTTGCGGCCCACCTTCACCGTCTGGCGGACGAAGTGGTTGTAGGGCGTGATGATGTCGTACGGCGTCACCGTGCCCGGCTTGGGAGACACCTCGAAGTCCCGCGCCTCGATGAGCTTGCGCAGGGCTTGAATCTCGTGGCTGTGGAAGGTCGTCTTCCCCGCGCCAATCTTGAAGCCGTTGTACTCGGGCGGGTTGTGGCTGCCGGTAATCATCGCCAGGCCGTCCACCGGCAGGGTGTTGGCGGCGAAGTACGTCAGCGGCGTGGGGACCACGCCCACGTCGAACACATTGAGGCCCGTGGAGGTGAGGCCCGCGCAGAGCGCGTCCCGGAAGCGGGTGGAGGACTCGCGGCAGTCGCGGCCCACCGCGATGGAGCGCCCGCCCTGGCGACGGATGATGGTGCCCAGGCCCTTGCCCAGCAGCTCCACCACCTCGGTGGTGAGGTCCTTATCGACCAGGCCTCGGATATCGTATTCGCGGAAGATGTGCGCGTTCATGAAGGTGTCCCCGCCCCCGTGACGACGGAGGCATGGCAGAGGGCGGCGGACTCTACACGAGCGCGGGCCAGGGGGGCACCCGACCAGAGGGCGTCCCTGGCCCGTTGGAGGGCCAAGGGGCCGGAAAAGGCCCCCGCACTACGGAAGCAGGGCCGAGGGGGCCATGGCCCCCTCGTGAGGCACGGGGGGCATGGAAGGCGTCAGCCCCTGTGCCCGCTGGCGCAGTTCCTGGTAGTGCCGCAGCCACGACACGTTGAGCGGATCCAACGCCAGCGCGTTCGCGTAGCGAGAGAGGGCGGCGCGCAGGGCCCGCTGCGCCTCCAGCGCGTGTCCCTGGGTGAACAGCGCCCGGGCCCGAGCCTCCGAGCCCGGCCGGGCCGACAGGAAGGCGTGGCGCAGGGGCTCCACCTCCTCGTCCGGCAGCCCTGCTTCCACGCAGCGGGCCAGCCCCGGCAGGTTGCCCCGAACGGCGTCGAAGCCGGCGCGGCTCAGCGGCTCGCCCAGGGTGCTGCGGGCGGACTCCACCCGCCCCCGCAGCGCCTCCAGCGCGCGGCGCTGCCCGGACGGCAGCGGACGGACGCGGAAGCCCTCCAGCCGGCGCAGGGCGGCGCTGGCCCGGCGGCGAATCTCCTCGAAGTCAGCGTCAGGCCGCGCGCCCAGCAGGACATAGGGGTCCTTCGCGGCCTCCGCGGCCCGGGCGAGCAGCCGTGCCAGCTCCCCATCGGGACGCGGCTCCGGCCGGCGCCCCTCCTCCAGCATCCACGCCACCCACTGGCGCAGCGCCGGTGCGGGCTCCGCGAAGTGGATGAACGCGCCCGCGGCCACGCCCCAGGTCCGGGCCTCGTCTCCCGTGACATGGCGGACGACGTCGCCCTCGCACGTCACGGTGCGCCCCGCGAAGGACAGCTCCACGCCCAGGCGCGCGGCCAGCGGCGGCAGTTCGCCATCCCACGCGGCGAAGAAGCCATCCACCGACACGTCGTTGGCCACCACCCGCGTCCAGCCCGCCGCGAGACGCACGCGAACGTCCAACCCCTCGGGCGCGGCGACGCGCGGGGCCGGCGCCTCCAGCACCGGCTCCGCATGGGCCGCCGCCCGCAGCGCCAGGTGCAGCGGCGTGGCACCGTCCTCCGGAATCGCCTGGCCGAAGATGGTGACGTTGCCTTCTGGCACGCGCATCTCCGGCAGCAGCAGGATGGGCGCCTGGGACACGGGCGCTGCGTCCTCGTCGAACGAGATGTCGATGTCCACCAGCAGCTCCACGTCGTCGACCAGCGCCGCCTCGCGCTCCGCCGCGCGGGCACGCGGGTCCATGCAGCGCGCCAGTTCCTCGCGGAACGTGCGGGCATCCGGGAAGCGCTCGGCGGGCCGCGGCGCCAGGGCCCGCAGCAGCACCGCGGACAGCGCGGGTGGCACGCAGGGATTGAGGACATGCGGCTCCGGAGGCGCCAGCTCCCCCGCCCGGCCAATGCCGAAGGGCAGCCGCCCGGTGAGCAGCAGGTAGCCCACCACGCCCAGCGCATACACGTCCGCGCGGCCATCCACGTCCTCGCCGGACCACTGCTCGGGCGCGATGAAGGCCGGCGAGCCCACCACCATGCCTCGAGCCCGCTCCTCGGGAGACAGGCTCGAGCTGAGGATGGCGCTGGCGCCGAAGTCGAGCACCTTCACCCGGCGCTCCCCCCGCGCATCCCGCGTGAGGACCAGGTTGTCCGCGGACAGGTCCCAGTGCATGAGCCCGCGCGCGTGCGCGGCCTCCACGGCCTCCAGCGTCTGCCCCAGCAGCTCCACCGCCTCCACGGGCGCCAGCGGCATGGGGAGACGGGAGAAGGACTCACCGTCGGCGTACTCCATCAGCAGGCACGGCAGACCGCCGGGCCCCGGGCGCGCGTCCAGCACGCGGGCCACGTGAGGGTGGACCAGCTCGCGCAACGCATGCGCCTCCGCGTAGAAGCGGCGCTGCATGGCCGGCTGCGCCGCCAGGTGCGGGTGCAAGACCTTCACCGCGAAGCGGTGCCCCGTGGGGAGATACTCCGTCAGGTACACCGTGCCCAGCGCGCCCGCCCCCAACCAGCGCCGGAAGACGAGCGGCCCGTGCCGCTGCCCTTCCAGGCAGCTCGCCGACACTGCGACGCCGTCATGCACCGCTGGGCAAGACGCCCCGGCCGGATGGTCCACGTCACACCGCATGCAGGCCATACCCCACCACCCTCTGTCGCCCCGGAGCGGGGCAAGCAGTGGTGGCCTTGCAACCGGCGTGCAGAGGCCCCTTGTCCACTCATCGACAGAGCAAGCCCCCAATTGAACGAGGTCACCCGTGAATCAAGGGTTCGCGGCCCGTAATTCTTCCAGGGTGGGAACCGGGCGTTTCTCCAGCGCACCCGGCCCCACCTGGACGCCTACAGGTACTTCGTCAGCTTGCGAGCCTTGAGCGCCTCCACCACCTTGCGCACGTCCTGGCTCTTCTCCTTCGGCACCACGAGCACCGCGTCGCCGGAGTCCACCACCACCATGTCGGTGAGGCCCACCACGGACAGTGGGCGCTTGTCGGCCAGCACCACGCAGTTGTGACAGTCCACCACCACCGCGAGGTTGCCGGACACCACGTTGCCGTTGGCGTCGGCGGGGCGCACCTCGGGAATCGCCGCGAACGAGCCGACATCCGACCAGCCGAAGTCACCCGGCAGCACCGCGATGTTGGAGGCCTTCTCCATGACGCCGTAGTCGATGGAGGTGGAGGGCAGCTTCGGGAACACCTTCTTCAGCACCGCGCCGAAGGTCCGCTTGCCCGCGGCCTTGCGCAGGGCGTCCAGGCCCTTCTGCATCTCCGGCATGTGCTTCGCGAAGGCCTCCAGGATGACGTCCACGCGGAAGACGAAGATGCCGCCGTTCCACAGGTAGTCCCCGGAGGACACGTAGCCGCGCGCCGTCGCCAGGTCGGGCTTCTCCTTGAAGGCCTGCACCTTGCGGCCACCGCCCTCCAGCGCCTCGCCGACCTGGATGTAGCCGTAGCCCGTCTCCGGGCGCGAAGGCTTGATGCCCAGCGTGACGATGTGCCCCGCCTCCGCCAGGTCCGCCGCGTCCGCCAGCGTGCGCTTGAAGCCGGGCACGTCCGCCACGTGGTGGTCGGAAGGCAGCACCACCATGACGCCCTTGGGGTCGCGCGCGGCCACCTGCACCGCCGCCAGGGCGATGGCGGGCGCGGTGTTGCGCGCCACCGGCTCCACCAGGAGGTTCGCCTTGGGCAGCCCCTTCACCAGCTTCGCCGCGGCCTTCGCGTGCAGGGGGCCACAGACGATGAAGGTGTCCTTCACCGAGGCGAGCCCCTTGAGGCGCGCGGACGTGTCGGTGATGAGCGGCAGCTTGGAAGCCAGCGGCAGGAACTGCTTGGGCCGCGCCTGACGGGACAGCGGCCAGAAACGGGTGCCGGAACCTCCGGCCATGATGACGGGGTAGAGGGCCATTGCGGGTGTTGCACTCCTGAAGGCCCCGGACCAAGCCGGCGGCCATGGCGGCGCACCATACCGTTTCAGCCTCGCCGGGAAAGAGGGACTCGCCTGCCCGCCCTCCAGACGGCGAAGCCACGAAGGGAGGTGAGAGTTTTGACCCGCCACCAAAAAGCCAGTCTCATGCCGCGCTGTTGGACTTCCTCAAGGCCAGATCCACCGGGCTGACGCTCATCCTCACCGTCGCACTGGCGTTGGGGCTGTCGCTTGCCCCGGTCCCAGACGCCCTCCGGCCCCTCCCGAGTCTCCAGCGGGGTCCCCTGCCCGAGAAGCTGGTGGCGCTCGTCCTGCCGACCTCGCTGTCGGGCGGTCGCGCCACACGTCCGCCCGGAGAAGTGATGACGGCGGGTGCGGGTGCCGCCAAACGCCCGCCGGCAGAGACGGAAGAGGAGGAGCCCGCCGACGCCGGTGCCCTGGTGGCGGAGCCTTTGCCCGCCGTGCCCACCACGCCGGGCATCGGCCTGGAGGAGCTGAGCGCCCCCACCCTGGCCCGCGCGAAGGACCTGGAGGCCCTGCGCGAGCGCATGGGCTCCCAGCACGTGGACATCGAGCTGAACTGCCGCAAGGCGGGGCCGGACGGGAGCTGCCTGGAGGACGGACTGGCGCCCTACACCCGGGCCCTGGCCGAGCTGCGCGAGGACGCCCGGCGCACGCCGGTGCGCGTGGTGCACCTGGGCGACTCGCTGGTCGCCTCCGACCACATCACGGATTTGGTGCGCGACCGGCTCCAGGAGCGCTTCGGCGCGGGCGGCAAGGGCTTCCTCTTCATCACCCGCCCCGCCAGCGCGGGCCGCTGGACGCGCTCGGGCCGAGGCTCGGACGGCTGGGAAATCGAGCGGCTGGTGGACTCCAAGTGGCCCCGCGACCGGGTGGGCTGGACCGGCGTGGCCTTCAGCTCGGAGAAGGGCTCCCAGAGCACGCGTTATGACGTGGAGGGCTCGCGCGTGGCGGAGCTCTTCTTCCTGGCGCAGCCCGCCAGTGGCTCCGTGCAGTTCTCCGTGGACGGCAAGCCGCTCCAGCGCATCCACACGCGAGGCTTCTCCAAGAACAAGTCGGAGGCGGCCTTCGCCCGCGTGACCCTGCCGCAGGGCGCGAAGTCGCTGACGCTCACCACGTCCGGCAAGGTGGAGCTGCACGGCATGACGCTGGAGTCGGGCGCGCCGGGCGTCGTCTACGACACGGTGGGCCTGCTGGGCGGCATGGCGGAGGTGTACCTGCGCGCCCAGCCCGCCGCCTTCCGCGCGCAGCTGCGCCAGCGCAAGCCGTCCCTGGTGGTGATGATGGTGGGCGGCAACGAGGCCTTCTTCTACTCGCGAGACCGCACCACGCTGGACGAGGTGCGCGCGCAGATAAAGGAGTTGATGTCTCGCGTGCGCAGCAACGTGCCGAACGCCGCGTGCCTGCTGATGGCCCCCATCGACGCGGGTGTGCGCACCATGAGCGGCGAGGTGGTGTCACGCCGGGGCACCCAGGAGATTGGCGCCATCTACCGCGAGGAGGCCCGCGCGGCCGGCTGCGCGTTCTGGGACGCCTATGCCGCCATGGGCGGCGAGGGCTCCGCGCTGCGCTGGCTCGAGGAAGGGCTGATGCTGGACGACCTCGTCCACCCGCGCGCCCGGGGCTCGGACTTGCTGGGCCACCTCTTCGACCTGTCCCTTCAGCGTGCGTTCGCGAAGAGCCGGGCGCCGCTGGTGGCCGCGGTGGACCCGGCCGGACTGCAGAACGCGGACACCGCGCTGGTGCGCACGTTCGACAAGCTGAAGCGCCGCGAGGCGGGCGAGGCCCTTCGCGTGGGCGTCGCGCAGTTGGGCGGTTCGCACACCGCGTCGCACTACTTCACGGACGCGGTGCGCGAGGTGCTGACGAAGCGCTTCGGCGCCGCGGGCCGGGGCTTCATCGCCGCCGGCAAGGCCTCTCCCCGTCTGGAGCCCGCGGGCGTGACGCGCGCGCTGGAGGGGGACTGGACCATCGAGGACGCCGCCGAGGACGCGCCCCCCGGCGGCCTGTGGGGGCTGACGGGCATCCGCGCCGTGGGCGGTCCGGGCGCGAAGCTGCGCATCCAGTTCTGCAAGGACTGCCCGGAGGCGAAGGCGACCTCGGGCCGGTTGGATTTGTACGCGCTGGACGCGCCGGACGTGCGCGCGCCGGACATCGCGATTGACGGCGAGCTGCTGCCGCCGGACGCGCCTCCGCCGGAGCCGTTGACCGCGCCCACCGTGCGCATCCGCTCGTTCCCCGTCACGGGGTCCTCGCACACCGTGGAGGTGGCGGCGCCGAAGGACGGCAACGTCACGGTGCTGGGGGCGTCCCTGGAATACGACACGCCGGGCGTCGTGTACGACGCGCTGGGCCTTCCCGGTGCCACGGCCTCGACATTGGGGGCCATGGACGCGGCGTCGGTGGACGCGCAGTTGGCGTCGCGGCGGCTGGACCTGCTCGTGTTCTGGTACGGCACCAACGAGGCGGGCCGGCCGGACCTGGACGCCTCGGCGCTGCGCCGGGACTACACGGAACTGCTGACGCGGCTGCGCAAGGCCACCAACGCGGAGTGCCTGGTGATGGGCCCCACGGACCGGCTCACGCAGGACGCCAACGGCCGGTGGAGCGAGGCGCCCTCGCTGGCGTCAGTGCTGAACACGCTGCCGCAGGTGGCGAAGGACGCGGGGTGCGCGTACTGGTCGACGCGCGCGGCCATGGGCGGAGAGCGCTCCATGCTGCGCTGGCAGCGCACGCAGCCCGCGCTGGGCCACGCGGACGGCATCCACCTGACACCTGAAGGCTACGCGCGGCTGGCGGGGGCCTTCTCCCGGGAGCTGCTCACGGCGTACGAGGCCCACAAGAAGGCAGGCCCCACCGCGCGCGTGGAGGACAACTGACGTGCTGTCGCACAGCGTCCAGTACCTCATCTTCGTCATCGAGGTGTTCGCCCTGTACTGGGCGGTGCACCGGCACTACTGGCCGCGCATCGGCGTGCTGCTGGTGGCCAGCCTCCTGTTCTACGCGGTCTTCACGCCCTTTCCCATCCTCATCTTCCTGGTGGGCGTCACGGTGGACCACCTGTGCGTGAAGGGCATGGCCCGCGCGCAGACACAGGGGGTCCGCAAGGCGCTCGTCACGGTGTCGGTCGTCTCCAACCTGAGCCTGCTCGCGGGCTTCAAGTACCTGGAGATGCTGCGGCAGACGCTGCTGTCACTGCTGGCGCCGTGGGGCATTGAGGTCCGCGCCGAGCCCTTCAACCTGCTGATGCCGGTGGGCCTGTCCTTCTTCGTCTTCCAGGCCATCAGCTACACGGTGGACGTGTACCGGCAGAAGGCGAGCGCGGAGCACTCGTTCATCGAGCACCTGCTGTACCTGCTCTTCTTCCCGCGCGTGGTGAGTGGCCCCATCGTCCGGGCGTCGGAGCTGATGGTGCAATTCCGCCAGACGCCGACCCTCACGCCCGAGGCCGGTGGCCACGCCCTCTTCCGCATCGCGGTGGGTCTGGTGAAGAAGCTGGTCATCGCGGACGTGCTGGGCGCGGGACTGGTGGACCCCGTCTTCGCCGCGCCGGAGAAGTACGCCTCTGCGGAGTGCATCGTCGCGGCGGTGGCCTACACCTTCGAGCTCTACTACGACTTCTCGGGGTACTCGGACATCGCGATTGGCGTGGCGGCGCTGTTCGGCTTCAAGTTCCCGGAGAACTTCAACCGCCCGTACCTGGCGAAGAACATCGGCGAGTTCTGGAACCGATGGCACCTGAGCCTGTCCACGTGGCTGCGCGACTACCTGTACCGGCCCATGGGCGGCAACCGCGTGTCGAAGCCACGCGTGCTGTTCAACCTGATGACGGTGATGGTGCTGGGCGGCCTGTGGCACGGCGCGGACTGGCGCTTCGCGGTCTGGGGCGCGGTGCACGGCGTGGCGCTGTGTGTGTCCCGCTGCTGGGAGTGGTCGGTGGGCAAGCCCGAGTCCCCGGGCATCCCCCGCGTGGCGCTGGGCATGTTGACGACGTTCACCATCGTCGTGCTGACACGCGTGGTGTTCCGGGCCGCGGACATGGCGCACGCGGGCGAGTTCTACGAACGGATGATGGCGGGCGTGCCCGGCATCGCCAACGTGAGCCCGCTGGTGTGGGCCATGCTGGCCGCGGCGGTCTTCTTCCATGCCGTGCCGATGAAGCTCTACACGGTGTCGTCGGACCTCTTCGTCCGCATGCCCATGCCGGTGCGCGCAGCGGTGCTGGTGGTGCTCGGCCTGGGCATCCGCCACCTGTCCGCCGTGGAGACGCGGCCGTATGTGTACCTCCAGTTCTAGGCGGGCGTAGGGGCTGTCGGGTCCCAGCCCCCCAAGCCCTCGCAGGCGTCTTGCCGCCGGGCATGAGCGTTCCCAGTCTCTGGGGGGCAGCCCCGTCGCCGGAGCCGGGAAGCAGGCCCAGTCACCGTGCTCGGTCGGACTGAGCGCACTGGCTCAGGGCCAGTGCCGTGGCGGAGGTACTGCGCATGGCGGGCATCCAGGCACTCCCCCGCACAGCCCTGGGACGTGGGGTCCCCAGGTTCGGTCCTCCGCGAGATGCACCGCCGCTCCGTTGGTGGCTGCGGCATCGGCTGTGGCTCACGCCCGTGGTGGGCGCGGTGGTTGGGGCATGCCTGGGCGTGGTGTTCGTGGAGCCCCCTGTGTTCGCGGCAAGGGTTCTGCGCGGCGTCGCCTGGCAGGCCACTTCCTCGGAGGCGCGGGACATGCTCTCCACCGTGCTGGGGATTGCGCTGACGTCCTTGAGCATCGTCCTGTCCCTCTCCATGCTCGTGGTGCAGAACGCCGCTGGGCAGTTCTCGCCGCGACTGCTGCGCCACTTCGTGCACGGCGCGGGTATCCGCGTGGTCATCCCGGTGTTCGTCGCCACGAGCGTCTTCTGCCTCGTGGCCACCCACGAGTTCGGGTTCGTGGCGGGCGCCGAGCGCGCGCCGCGCCCGGCGCTCAGTCTGGCCATGTTGCTGCTCGTCGTATGTGAGGGCGCGCTCGTCTTCCATGTGCTCCATACGCTCCAGTCCATGCGCGTGGAGAACATCGTCCAGCGGGTGCGCGTGGACACGCTGCGCGTCGCGCGCAGGCTGGAGCGATTGCGCGCAGGGGACATGGAGGCGCCGGCCGAGGTGCCGGCGCCCACGGGCGAGCGGTGGCCGCTTCGGGCCGAACGGAACGGCTTCGTCGTCGCCGTGGATGCGCGGCCCCTGCTGGAGGTGACGACGGCGCGGAGGCTCGTCGTCCACCTGGAGCGGGCCATCGGAGAGCCGGTGATTCAAGGCGGCGAGGTGGGCTGGTTCGCGTCGGATGACCGCCTCTCCCCTGCTTCGTGCGAGGTGGCCGAGGCCCTCCTGCTCCGGGCCATCCACACGGACCGCTGGCGGGACGAGGACGTGGACGTCGCGTTGGGCGTGCGCCAGTTGGTGGACGTGGCCGTCAAGGCGCTGTCGCCGGGCATCAACGACCCCTACACCGTGGTGGAGGCGCTGGACCAGCTCACCTTCTTGATGTGCGAGCTGAGCCAGTTGCGGCTGGGCCCCCGCGTGGTGCCAGACATGTCCGGGCGCCCTCGCGTCTTCCTTCGCGCGCTGTCGCTGCGCGACTACCTGGACCTGGTCACGGACCAGACGCTTCGCTACGGCGCCACCGAACCCGCTGTCGTGCTCCGGTTGCTGCGGCTGGCGGGAGCCGTGGGCCAGCACGCGCGGCAGGCAGAGGCGCGCCGGACGGCTCGGGAGACCCTGCACCGCGTCCTCGCTGCCACGGAGCAGGGTCAGAAGGACGCCTCGTGGCTCGCGGGCATCCGCCGTTACGCGGAGTCGCTGGAGCAGGCGCTGGAGGGGAAGCCCCTGCCTCCGCTGCCCGCGATTGGGTTCTGAGGGGTCACCCGGCGGCGCGCCGCGCGCTCGGGTACACGCTTCAGTGCGGCCCCGGCCGCGCGTCTCCCAGCGCGGACTCGGCCCGGCCCAGGCGCCGGCTCAACGTCTGGAGCCGCTCGCGGTCAGCGCCTTCGTCCGCGTCGAGCGTGGTGCTGGCCTCGTCCACCAGCATGCGCAGCCGTCGCAAGCCGTCACGCACCAACCCCTGTGCCTCGGGTGTCACCGCCGGGGCGCGGGCCAGGTGCTCCACCACGGCATCCAGGACCTGCGCGTAGAGGTGCTCCGCGCCCACCTTCGCCGTCACCCCGGTGCGCTCCAGCATCCGGCCCGTGGGAGCCATCACCCGCGTCAGCATCAACGTCACCCGCCGACGGGCCAGGTCATCGTGGAGCGCCGCGAGCATGTCCGCGCCAGGGACGTCCAGGTCCGCCGTCACCTCCATGTCCAACAGCACCGCGTGCAGGGAAGGCCCGGCATGTCGCACCCGCGTCATGACTTCGTCCCGCAGCGCCGTGGCGTTGGCGAAGAAAATGCCCTCGTTGGGGCGGAGGATGAGCATGCCCGGAACGGTCAACGGGCGCGGCGTGTGCCGCACGTCGCCGAAGGCCAGCGTTCCCGGGACACGGCCCAGCTCGCTCAGTCGCGGCACGCTGGCGCGGTACACCGTGAGGAAGAGCGACACGCCCACCGCCACCAGCAGGCCCGGCAGGACGTCCAGGGCGAGCACGCCGACGAGCGCCACGAGCGCCCCCGAGGAAGTCGGCCCGCCGCATCCGGTGCAGACGCCGCATCTCCCGCACGTCCATCATTCCCGAGACGGCGACCACCACGATGGCGCCCAGCGTGGCCTCGGGCAGCAGGCGGAAGAGGGGCGTGAGGAACAGGGCGACCAGCAGCGTGAAGCCCGCGGCCAGCATCGCTGAGACCTCGGTGCGGGCCCCTGCGGCGTCATTGGCCGCGGACTTGGACAGGCTGCAACCAATGGAGAACCCCTGGAAGAGTCCGGCGCCCATGTTGGCGGCGCCCAGACCGACCAGCTCACGGTTGGCATCCACTTCGTAACCGTGACGCGCGGCGAGCATTCGCGCGGGGCCAATGGCTTCGGCGAAGGCCACCAATGCGATTCCGCTCGCGCCGGGCAGGAGGCGCAGCAAATCCCCGAGCCCCACGTCCGGCACCAGGGGTGGAACGAGCCCCGCCTGCACCTTGCCCACCACGCTCACCCCACGCGCGTCCAGGCCGAGCAGCGCCGTCACCACGATGGACAGCGCCAGCACCACCAGCGCCGCGGGCAGCCGCTTCGACACGCGGTCCAACGCCAGCAACATGATGAGGCTGCCAGCCCCCACGAGCAGCGTGACCAGGTGCGTGCTGCCCAGGTGCGTGACGAGGAACCACAGCCGCTCGAAGAAGTTGCCGTCGCCTCCCTTGACGCCAAAGAGCTTGGGGACCTGCTTGATGGCGATGATGAGCGCGAGGCCGAAGACGAAGCCGGTGAGGACGGAGGCGGAGAAGAACTGCGCGATTCGCCCCAGCCGCAGCACGCCCGCCAGCAGCGAGATGAGCCCCGCCATCAAAGCCAGGGTCGCCGTGAGGACGACGAAGCGGGGTGAGCCCGCCTGTGCCAGCGCGCCCACGGTCGCGGCGGACAGCACCGCCACCGCTGCGGACACGGCCACGATGAGCTGGCGCGAGCTGCCGAAGAGCGCGTAGAGCACCAGCCCCGCGGGGGCCGCGTAGAAGGCGGCCGTCGGGGGCAGGCCCGCCAGCTCCGCGTAGGCCATGCCTTCTGGGATGAGGAGGGCTGTCACGGTGAGCGCCCCCACCGTGTCCCGCTTCAGCCACGTGGCGCGGTAGCCACGGACCGACTCGAGAAAGGGGACGGCGCGCGAGAGCCAGGAGGCCGCGGACCTGGTGGCGGACGTTGGCATCAGGATGCTCCTCCCAGGACGGGCCTCGCCCCGGAGCGGAGAGCGCGTGCGCCCGTTGCTGGCGCTTGCGCGACCGGCCGGCACAAGCGGCCCCGCCGTCGATGGTGTCTCCGAGCTAGGGATGGGGACGGTGTTCCGGGCGCGCAATTCGCCCAGGGGCATGCGGCCATGCCAGGAGCCGCCCGTGCGAGGACCTTGCGTTGCGAAGCGGCCCCAGCGTTCACAGCGTGTCACGGGGCACCAGCGCGAGGGGATAGGCGGTGAGCGACCTGGTGGCGCGGACATGGCGGGCGGTGCAGCGAGGCCTGCCGGGCCTGCGGCAGGCACGCGACTATCAGCGCCGCTGGTTCCGGGCGGACCTGCTCTCGGCGCTCACCATTGGCGCGATGCTCATCCCCCAGGGCCTGGCCTACGCGCAGCTCGTGGGCGTGCGTCCGGCAGCGGGCCTCTACGCGGGCGTGGCGGGAATGCTGGCCTATGCGCTGTTCGGGCCCTCGCGGCACCTCATCATCGGACCCGAGGCGGGGGCCGCCATCCTCACCGCCGCGGCGCTCGCGCCGGTGGCGGCGGGGGCGGACGCCGCGCGCTACGCATCCCTGGCGGCACTGCTCGCGCTGCTGGTCGGCGTGCTGAGCCTGCTCGGAGGGCTGCTCAAGGTGGGCGCGCTCGCGGACTTCCTGTCCAAGCCCATCCTCATCGGCTACATCAATGGCGCGGCGCTCATCATCATCGGCAGCCAGCTCGCGCGGCTCTTCGGGATGGAGCGCCAGTCCGACACGTTCTCGGGTCAGGTGTTCGAGGTCGCCACCCACCTCGAACGGACCCACGTCCCGACGCTCCTGCTGGGGCTGGGCGTCATCACCACGCTCATCCTGCTGCGGCAACTGCTGCCCAAGGCGCCCGGTCCGCTCATCCTGGTGGTCCTCACCACGGTGGCGGGGGGGCTGTTCCAGTTGGAGCATGGGGGCATCAAGGTCGTGGGCCCGCTCGCCGCCGAGCCCCCCGCTCCAGGCCTGCCGTCCCTGCGCTTCGAGGACGTGCGGTCGCTGATCCCCGCCGCCTTCAGCCTGGCGCTCGTCAACTACGCCAGCTCCGTGCTGACGGGCCGATTCTACGCCGACAGGTTCCGCTACCGGCTGGACAGCAACCAGGAGTTCCTCGGGCAGGCCGCCGCCAACCTCGCCAATGCGTTCAGCCAGGGGTTCCCCGTGACGGGGAGCGACTCGCGCACGGCCGTCAACGTCTCCATGGGGGGGCGGACCCAGCTCGTGGGGGTGCTCGCCGCTGGGGTGGTGCTGGTGTTCGCCCTGTTCCTCACGCCCCTGCTGCATGACTTGCCCATGGTGACGCTGGGCGCCATCGTCTTCGTGGCCGCGGTGTACCTGCTGGAGTTCCGAGCCATCATCGACCTGTGGCGCGTGCGGCGCGTGGAGGCGGTGCTCGCGTGCGTGACGATGGTGGGGGTGCTGGTGTTGGGCATCCTCCAAGGCATCCTCGTCGCGGTGGCGCTGGCGCTCGCGGACCTCATCCGCCGGGCCGCCAGGCCCCACGACGCGGTGCTTGGCGAGCGCGAGGGCGTGCCCGGCTACCACGACATCGAGCGGTTCGAGAACGCCGAGACGGTGCCCGGGCTCGTCATCTACCGCTTCGATGCGCCGCTGTTCTTCGCCAACGCGCGCCACCTGCGGGAGCAGGCCCGGGCCTTGGTCTCCAGCGCGGATGCGCCCGTGCGGTGGTTCGTGCTTGATGCGTCCGCCGTGTTCGACATGGACGTCACCGCTGCCGATGGCCTGGAGAAGCTGCGCCGTGAGTTCGAGGAAGAGGGCGTGGTGCTGGGCATCGCCGAGGCCCGGGCGCCGCTGCGCGCGCTGCTGCGGCGTACCGGCCTGCTGGAGCGGCTGGGCCCGGAGAATGTGCATGCCACCGTAGGGGCGGCGGTGCACCACTTCCTGATGGACGCCGGCGCGAGGCACACCCGTGACGATGAACCTCCGGCGCTGCCGCCCGTGCATTGAGCAGGGGGTCGAGCCCCCCGCTCCAGGCCTGCCGTCCCTGCGCTTCGAGGACGTGCGGTCGCTGATCCCCGCCGCCTTCAGCCTGGCGCTCGTCAACTACGCCAGCTCCGTGCTGACGGGCCGATTCTACGCCGAC